>NZ_JAAAYH010000250.1:0-13251 GCF_018035285.1 Streptomyces sp. MK37H
GGCCCGGCCTCGGCTTCGGTCCCGGTCCCGGTCCCGTCCTTGGCTCCGGTCCCGGCTCGCCGTGGTCCTCGCCCAAGGGCGCCCCTACGCCGGGCCCCCGGCGCGCGTTCCCGCCGAGGCCATGCCGAGCCAGGTGTGCGCAAAGGTCAACGGGGGACGTCGATCCTGGCCAGGGCTCCCGTCTCCAGGGCGCACCACAGCGCGCCGTCGTGCGCGGCGATGCCGTGCGGTTCGCAGTCGGCTCGGGGCAGGTCGTACGCCGTGATGCGGCCGTCCGTGGTGATGCGCCCGACCCCGCCGCGGCCCCATTCGGTGAACCACAGCACCCCGTCCGGACCGCTGGTGATGGCTTGCGGCCGGGCCTGGCGGTCGGGCAGCGGGTACTCGGTGACGGTCCCGTCCACCGTGATGCGGCCGATCTGCCCCGCGCCGATCTCGGTGAACCACAGGGCGCCGTCCGGCCCTTGGGCGAGGCCCACCGGCGCGGCGGCCTCGGTCGGCAGGGGGTGGGCGGTGGTCCGGCCGTCCATGGTGATCCGGCCGATGGCGTTCCCCTGGTTGAGGGTGAACCACAGCGCGCCGTCGGGCCCCGCCGCCATGGCGGACGGGAAGGCTCCGGGCGCGGGGTACTCGGTGATGTCGCCGTCCATGGTGATCCGCCCGATGCGGTCGGCGGCCGACAGCGTGAACCATATGGCCCCGTCCGGGCCCGCGGCGATCCCGTACGGCCCGCCGTCGGCGGTCGGCGGGGCGAAGGAGGAGATCGTGCCGTCCACCGTGATCCGGCCGATGCGGTGGGTGCCGTACTCGGTGAACCACAGGGCGCCATCGGGCCCTTGGGCGATCACCGTCGGCTTGGCTCCGACGGAGTGGACGGCGATCCGGCCGTCCGCGTCTCTCCGGCCGATCGCGCCCTGGTGGACCAACGTGAACCACAAGGCGCCGTCGGGGCCGCCGGTGAGCGCGTAGGGGCCCGCGTCCGGGTCGCTGACGGTGAAGACGCGGACCGGGTCGGCGAGCCACCGGCCGATCCGGTCCAGCAGCACCTCGCCCGGCTCGGACAGGTGGAAGGCGTGCGGCATGCCCTCGTACTCCTCCAGACGCACGCTCACCCCGGCGGCGTCGGCCGCCTCGGCGAAGCGGCGGGCGTCATCCAGGAGCACCTCGTCCGTGCCGACGGCGATCAGCAGCGGCGGCAGCCCGCGCGGATCCCCGTACAGCGGTGACTGCGGGGCCCGGTCGGCGGGCGCCCCGGCCAGGTACTGGGCGCTTATGGAGCCGAGCGCGGCCCGGCTCAGTACGTCCTTACCGTCGTTGGCGCCGATCGACGCACCCGTAAGGGCGAAGTCGGTGACGGGTGAGACCGCGATCGCGGCACCGGGCCGCGGACCGCCGGTCCGCTCGATCTCCAGCAGGGCGGAGAGCACCAGCGTGGCGCCGGCCGACTCCCCGGCGAGAACGACCTCGGCGGCCGGGACGCCCTCGTCCAGCACGCCGCGCCAGGCGGCCAGCACGTCCTCGAGCGCCGCGGGACAGGGGTGTTCGGGCGCCAGCCGGTAGTCCACGCGCAGGGCCGGGCGTCCGGTCGCCTTCGACAGCCGATAGGCCATCACCCGCTCGGCCTCGGGCATCGTGTGGGCGAACCCGCCGCCGTGCACATAGATCACCGCGCCGCCGCCTGCGCCGGGCGCGCGGATCCAGTCGCCCCGCACCTCGGCGTCGTCCGGGAGCGGGGCGGCGATCAGCGCGTCGGGGCGGTCGAGGACCGCTCGAGCCGCCTCGGGCGACATGGGAACGGCGATGGCGTTCAGCAAACGGTCCTCCGTCGTGGGTGGTCGGGGCTCGCGGGGGCAGCAGGCTCGTCGGGAGGTGGCCTCATCTCCCTCGCGAAGACGAGCTATGACGGAGGTAAAGTTAGGGTCGCCGCTTATTGTGCGTCAACGTAAATATGCTACGAGGGTAAGATTCGGGGTCATCATGGATATCGAGTCGAGCACCACGACGGACCCCGCGGCCACCGGTCTGCGCGAGGCCAAGAAGCGTGAGACGCGGCAGCTGATCTCCGACCGGGCCACGGAGCTCTTCATGGCGCAGGGCTTCGAGCGCACCACCATCGCCGAGATCGCCGACGCCGCGCGCGTGGCCAAGAAGACGGTGACCAACTACTTCCCGCGCAAGGAGGATCTGGCCCTCGACCACCAGGACGAGTTCGTCACCGGCCTGGCCCGCGCCGTCGCCGCCCGGGGACCCGGCGAATCCGCCTTCGTGGCCCTGCGGCGCGCCTTTCTCACCGCCGTCGCCGCGCATGATCCGGTCGCCGGTTTCACCGGACCGGAGTTCAGCCGCATGATCGCGGAGAGCCCCACCCTCTCGGCCTGTCTGCGCGGACTGCACGACCAGCGCGAAGAGGCACTGGCCGTCGCTCTCGCCGCGGCGACCGGCGCCTCCCCCGGCGACATCGCCCCGCGCACGTGCGCGTCCCTGCTCGCCGGGGTGCACCGCGTCCTGTTCCGCCGGATTCTGGACCTCACGCTCGCGGGGCACGGCAACGCGGAGATCGCCGCGATCCTCGAACCGGAGGCCACCCGGGCTTTCGCCCTGCTCGAACCGGCCCTCGCCGACTACGCACGGGCCTGAGACCGCCCCCGCCCTCATACAGTCAGCGCGCGGCCGACAACGCGGCCGTGAGGACGGCGGGCGCTTCCGCCAGCGAGGGGCCGTACCAGGTGAGGTGACGGCCGCTGACCAGGGCAGCCGGAAGGCCGGGGAACGCCTCGGGGCCGTCGTCGGCCGTGAAGCGGTACGGCTCGTCGGGCAGCACCACCAGATCCGCCTCCCGCGCCGTCAGCTCCTGGATCGGGATCCGCGGATAGCGCTCGGGATGCCCGCTGTAGAGGTGCCGTACGCCCAGCCGGGCCAGGACGTCACCGGCGAAGGTGTCCCGGCCCAGCACCATCCACGGACGCCGCCACACCGGTACGACGGCGTGCCGCCCCGGCCCCCCGGCCCGTACGTCCGCCCAGGCGGCCTCGGCCGCGTCCAGCCAGCCGGGCCGGGCCAGTCCGCAGCCGCGCACCAGGACCCGCTCCAGCTCGCTGAACGCCTGCTCCAGGGTGCGCACTTCGGTCACCAGGACCTCGAGACCGGCGGCGCGCAGCGCGGCGAGATCGGAGGGGCGGTTCTCCTCCTCGTTGGCGATCACCAGATCGGGGGCGAGGGCGGCGATCCGGGCGGTGTCGGGGTTCTTGGTGCCGCCGATCCGCTCCGCGGTGAGGCCGGGCGGATGGGTGCACCAGTCGGTCGCCCCGGCGAGCAGCTCGGGCGCGGTGGCGGCGACGGCCTCGGTGAGCGAGGGCACGAGGGACACCACGCGCCGTACGGGGGTGCGAAGGCTCATCGCTCCACCGTACGGCGCGACGAGGCGTATCCGGCCCTACGCCCCAACGCCCGCGCTCCTACGCCCGGCCGCCCCAAACGCCCGGCCGCCCCAACGCCCGCGCCGCAACGCCCGCGCCGCAACGCCCGCGCCCCTACGCCCGGCCGCCCCTACGCCACCTCCTGCAGCGTCTCCCACGGCCAGACGGCCCGCCCGCCACGGCCGCCGCGGCCGCCACCGTCGCCGCCGCGGCCCTCCGACAGCAGCCCGACCATCGTGAACAGCTTGTCGCTGAAGCCGCCGATCTCGTACCGGTTCGGCCGGCCGGTGTCGATGGATGTGGCCGCGTAGCCGGTGGTGTTGACGCCGAACACCGGCACCCGCGCCGGAACGGCCTCCGAGACCGGAACGGACCGGCCGCGGCGCGCCTCCGCGAACGCCTGCATGTCCGAGACGATCACCACCCGGTCATGGCCGCGGTAGGCCGCCCGCAGCGCCGCACCCGTCTCCGTGCCGTGCCCGACCTCGCCGATCCGCGCGCAGAACGCCTCGATGTCGCCGAGCACCGAGCCGCCCGGGGTCAGCCGGTGGCCGAAGTGCCCCGAGGCGAAGCCGACCAGGTCCACCTGGCAGCCGCGGTGCGCGAGCGCGACCCCGAAGAGCGCGCCGACGTCCACATGTCGCATCTGGGAGCGGCTCGAGACCTGCGTCCGCATCGAACCGGAGGTGTCGACGAGCACGAGGGTGCGGCCCGGCAGCGCCGGGACGGCCGCCGTGGACGCGGTCAGCGCCCGGTCCAGGGCGTGGCCCCAGCGCAGCGACGGCGCGGCCCGGTACGCGGACAGGAAGCGGTACGGGAACTGGCGGGAGCGGGCCACCTCCGCCGGGTCGGCCAGCCGTGCCGCGACCCGTTCGGCGACCGCGTCCGGCAGCCCGGCCTGGTCGAAGTTGCGCAGATTGCGCAGCAGCGCCATATAGCCCATCGAGGGCAGCACGGCCTGCCAGGCAGGCGCGTCCATCGGCCCCTGAAGCCAGCCCGCGAGCGCCTCCCACGTCATGCCCGCCGTACGGAGCGCGTCGGCGGCGTCCGGCCGCTCCAGCACGGCACGGCGCTCCCACTGCGGCAGGGCCGTCAGCCGGGTGCGGGCGCGCAGGGTGCGCAGCGAGACCGGGGGCGCGGCGTCCCGCCGGTGGCGGCGGTCGATGGCGTGCCGGAACAGCTCGCCCTGCCACGGCTTGTCGGGGTCCGGCGCGGCGTGCACCAGCTCCAGGACGTCGGCGAAGCGGAAACCGTGGCTCTCGGTGTCGTACTTGAGCAGCGAGCGCTCGGTGTAGAGGCGGCGGACGGCGTCGGCGAGGCCACGCTTGACCGGCTTGGGCAGCGCGCGGCCGTGGTGGGCGGTCCAGTAGGCGAGGAACTCACCGGGCTCGTCGGCGCGCAGACACGCGGCGTCGACGATGGGGCGGTTGCCGCCGTGCAGCCCGGCCGCGAGTCGCGCCGCGACGGCCTCGGTCGCGGCGACGATCGACGCGGTGCGCATGAGGGCCTCGGCGCGCAGCCAGCCGATGAAGCGGGCGGTCCAGTCGGCGTCCTCGACGGCGACGGTGCGGACGAGGCCGCGGAAGCGGTCGTCGCGGTCGTCGGAGGGCTCGTAGAAGGTCTGCTCGCCGACCATGTTCACCACGGCCAGCAGCACCAGTTCGGACTTGCTGTCGCGGGTGACGGCGGCGCCGCCCTCGTAGGTGGTCGTCGTGGCCCTGGCGCGCCGGAAGACGCGGTTGAACTTGGTCATGCGGTCATGCCTCTCCCCCGAGTGGGCATTGGGAGGAGGCGACGCGCCGGTGCGTCGGCAGCGCCTGAGGTCAGGAGTGGGCGGCGGACTGTTCTGGAAAGGAAGTACCCGCGGCCCGCGCACCAGGCGCTCCGATGCCGTGCGCGCGCCTCCCGAGATCACAGTCGACGACGGTGTGTCTCCCACCCCGCACCGGGCGGAGTGCTTTAGGAATCGAACCCAAATCGACCGAAGTAACCGTCGTCTTCGCACCGGGAGGTGCGTTCACGGATACGACAGTAGGGGGCCGCCTCCTTGGCCGTCATCCGGTTTTCTCCGCCCGGCGCGGCACAGCGCCCGCGGGGCAGGGCAACACGGCACCGCGGCCCGGAGCATGCGCTCCGGGCCGCGGTGTGCGTGGTGCGGACGGTGGGTCAGGAAGTCACCGGCGCCATCTTGTCGACGATGCCGGGGTGGGCGTCCATCCACTTCTGGACGCCCTTCTCCTCGTTGCCCTTACCGGCGTCCTGGATGGCCTGCTCCAGGGTCGCCAGCTCCTTCTCGGTCATGTGCCACTTCTTCAGCCACCCGTTGAACTCGGGGAACTTCTTCGGGAAGGACTTGTTGGCGAGGGTGTGGAGCTGGTTGCTGGCCCCGAACGCCTTCTTCGGGTCGGCGAGCTTGGTCAGCTTGTACTTGCTGTAGGCCCAGTGCGGGGTCCACAGGACCACGGCCACCGGCTCCTTCTTGGCGTACGACCGCTCCAGCTCGGCCAGCATCGCCGGCGAGGAGCCGTCACTGACCTTGTACTCCTTGTCCAGGCCGTACTCCTTGAGCACCTTGCCCTTCAGGAGCTTCATCTCGCCGGTCCCGGGTTCGATACCGACGATCTTGCCGTCGAAGGTGCCGGCCTTCCCCTTGAGGTCGGCGAGCGACTTCACGTCCTTGACGTAGGACGGCACCGCGATCTCCAGGGAGGTCTTGTCGTACCACGACCCGACGTCGACCAGGTTCTTCTTGTATCTGTCCCAGTACTGCTTCTGGGCGACCGGTAGCCAGCCGTCGAACTCGACGTCGACCTGTCCGGTGCTCATCCCGGTGAACATCGAGCCGACGTCGTACTGCTTGATCTCCGGCTTGTAGCCGCGCCGCTCGAGGACGTTCTTCCACAGGTAGGTGGTGGCGATGTCCTCGTCCCACGGGAAGTAGCCGATCATCGGCGCGGCGCCCGCGTCCTTGCCCTTCTGGTCGGCGCCGCCGGGCACCGGGGCGAGCTTGTTGGCCATGCCCGGGTTCTGCTTCAGCCAGGCGCGCACGCCCTGCTGCTCCTTGCCCTTACCGGCGTCCTGGATGGCCGACTCCAGGCTGGTGAGCTGCTTCTCGTCCAGCTTGAAGTTCTTGATCCACTTGGCGACCTGCGGGTTCTCCTTGGAGAAGCCCTTGCGCGCGAGGGAGTCGATGTGGTCGCCCTTGCCGAAGGCGCCCTTGGGGTCCTTCAGCTTGGTGAGCTTGTACTTGTCGTACGCCCAGTGCGGGGACCACAGGGTGACCGCGATCGGCTCCTTCTTGGAGTAGGAGCGGTCCAGCTGGGAGAGCATGGCCGCGGTGGAGCCCTTGACCAGGCTGAAGTTCTTGTTCAGCCCATAGCCCGGCATGACCTTGTCCTGCATCAGCTTCATCTCACCGGCACCGGGCTCGATGCCGACGATCTTCTTCTTGAAGGTGCTGGACTTCTTCTCGAGGTCCTCCAGGGTCTTGACGCCCTTGACGTACGAGGGGACCGCGACCTCCAGGGAGGTGGGGCCGTACCAGGAGCCGAGGTTCTCCAGCTTGCTCTTGTACTTCGACCAGTACGAGGCGTGGGTGGTGGGCAGCCAGGAGTCGGTCTCGAAGTCGATGTTGCCCGCGGCCATACCGGTGTACAGCGCGCCGACGTCGTACGACTGCACCTTGGGCTTGAAGCCGCGCTGCTCCAGGAGCTCCTTCCACAGGAAGGTGGAGGCGACGCCCTCGTCCCAGTTGATGTAGCCGATGTTGACCGACTGGCCCTTGCCGACGTTGGCGGAGACCTTGGGGCCCTCGTCGTCGCCGCCGAACATGCTCATACCGCCGGCGACCAGCGCCAGGACGACCACGCCGACCATGGCGACGGAGGTCGCGGGGCGCCAGTGCAGCACCTTCAGGCCACTGAGCGCCTTGGCCTTCTCCTTGGCCAGCGCGCGGCGGGCCAGCGGGGAGACGCGCTGATTGAGCGCACTGGTCATCCGGTCCAGGTACATGGCCAGGATGACCACCGCGATACCGCCCTCGAAGCCCATGGCGACGTCGACGGAGCTGATCGCCTGGAAGACGGTGGAGCCCAGGCCCTCGGCGCCGACCATACCGGCGATGACGACCATGGACAGCGCCAGCATGATCACCTGGTTGACACCCGCCATGATGGTGGGCAGGGCCAGCGGGAGCTGGACGCGCAGCAGGGTGCGGCGCGGATGGGTGCCGAAGGCGTCAGCCGCCTCGACCAGCTCCGCATCCACCTGCCGGATGCCCAGCTCCGTCATGCGGACGCCCGGGGGCATCGAGAAGATGACGGTGGCGACGACGCCGGGGACCACCCCGAGGCCGAAGAAGAAGATGCCGGGGATCAGATAGACGAAGGCGGGCATCGTCTGCATGAAGTCCAGCACCGGGCGGATCACGGCGCTCACGGTGCGGTTGCGCGAGGCCCAGATGCCCAGCGGCACCGCGAACACGACGGTGATCACACCCGCGACCAGTACCAGGGCGAGGGTGTTCATCGCCTCGCCCCACAACTCGATCGAGTCGATGAGGGCGAATCCCAGGAAGGCGAGCACGGCGGGCAGCAGCCCGCGCAGCCACCACGCGAGCAGCGCGAGGATGCCCGCGAGCAGCAGCGGCTCGGGGCCGCTGAGCACGGTGTTCACCGCGTCGTACATGCCCTGGACGACGCTGGAGATGAAGTCGAAGAGCCAGCTCAGATTGTCTCGGAGCCAGTTGACGCCGGAGTTGATCCAGTCGCCGAGCTGAAGCCTAGGCACCGGTGATCACCTTCTTGGTGGTCTCGGGCGCGTCCGGAGACCCGCCGGACGGCGGCTGGGCCCCGTCGGGCCCGCCGTCCGGCTCGCCGAGGGCGGCGAGCAGCCGGGCGCGGGTGACGACGCCGGTGAGCGCGCCGTCGTCGTCGGTCACGGCGACCGCGACTCCGCTGCGCGAGCAGGGCTGGAACAGCTCGATGATCGGGGTGCCCTCGGTGACGGTGGCGGGCGCGGCGGCCAGCACGTCCTGCGCGGTGCGGAGCGTGGTGCCGTCGTCGGTCTTGGTGCCCAGCACCTCGTCCGGCTCGGACATGATCGCGCCGGCGGTGAGCACCCGGCTGCGGTCCACGTCCTGGGTGAAGGAGGCGACGTAGTCGTTGGCGGGGGTGACCAGGATGTCCTCGGCGGTGCCGATCTGGACGATCTCGCCGTCGCGCATCACGGCGATACGGTCGCCGAGCCGCATGGCCTCGTTCAGGTCGTGGGTGATGAAGACGATGGTCTTCTTGAGCCGCTGCTGGAGCTGGAGCAGCTGATCCTGCATATCGCGGCGGATCAGCGGGTCCAGCGCGCTGAAGGACTCGTCCATCAGCAGCATGTCGGCGTTGGTGGCCAGGGCCCGGGCGAGGCCGACGCGCTGCTGCATACCGCCGGAGAGCTCATCGGGCCAGGACTTCTCCCAGCCGGCCAGGCCCACCAGCTCCAGCGCCTCGGTGGCGCGCCGGACGCGCTCCTCGCGCGGCACGGCCTGCACCTCGAGGCCGTAGGCGGCGTTCTCCAGGACGCTGCGGTGCGGGAAGAGGGCGAAGTGCTGGAAGACCATGCTGATCTTGCGGGACCGGACCTCGCGCAGACCCTTGGGGGAGAGCACGGTCAGGTCGTCGTCGTCGAAGAGCACACGCCCGGCGGTCGGCTCCAGCAGCCCGTTCAGCATCCGCAGCAGGGTGGACTTGCCGGACCCGGACAGACCCATGACGACGAAGATCTGGCCCGCCTCGACGGCGAAGGAGGCATCGACGACCGCTGCGGTCGTACCGTTCGCTCGGAGCTCCTCGCGGTCCGCGCCGCCTTCCAGCTGCGCCACCGCCTCATCGGGTCGTCTGCCGAACACCTTGTACAGGTGCTCGGCTCGCAATTTGGCCACATGTACCTCTCAGATCGCACCAAAAAGCGACCCGCCACCCCCGCCGGCGGGTCGTGGAGCGGTACGGCATCGGACCGCTGACCGCCGCAATAGTTGAATCACTGAACGGGTTCGCTCCGGGGGCGCGCCTGCCCCGATCGGTTTGGCGTAAACCAAACGGTGATCCAGTTCACATTATCCTCGGGATCGGTGTCAGTGGGGTAGTGCATAGTCGGGTTCGTGACGCGACGCCTGATGCTCCTCGACACCGCCTCCCTCTACTTCCGAGCCTATTTCGGGGTCCCGGACTCGGTCCGGGCCCCCGACGGCACGCCGGTGAACGCCGTGCGCGGGCTCCTGGACTTCATCGCCCGGCTCGTCCAGGACCACCGCCCGGACGACCTGGTGGCCTGCATGGACTTCGACTGGCGCCCGGCCTGGCGGGTCGCCCTGATCCCCACGTACAAGGCACACCGGGTGGCCGAGGAGGCCCCGGAGGGGGCCGGGGTGGACCAGGAGGAGGTGCCGGACAGCCTCTCCCCGCAGGTCCCGGTGATCGACGAGGTGCTGGACGCGATCGGCATCGCCCGGGTCGGCGCCGCGGGCTACGAGGCCGACGATGTGATCGGCACGCTCACCGGCCGGGCGTCCGGCCCGGTCGACATCGTCACCGGCGACCGCGATCTGTTCCAGCTGGTGGACGACGAGCGCGGGGTGCGGGTGCTCTACCCCGTCAAGGGCGTGGGCACCCTGCAGCTCGTCGACGAGTCCTATGTGCGCGAGAAGTACGGGGTGACCGGCCGGGGGTACGCGGAGCTGGCGCTGCTGCGCGGCGACCCCAGCGACGGGCTGCCGGGGGTGCCCGGCGTCGGCGAGAAGACCGCCGCCAAGCTGCTGGCCGCCCATGGCGACCTGGCCGGGATCATGGCCGCCGTCGACGACCCCGCCGCCAAGCTGACCCCCGCCCAGCGCAAGCGGCTGGCCGAGGCGCGGGCGTATGTCGAGGTCGCCCCGAAGGTGGTCCGGGTCGCCTCGGACGTGGCGCTTCCCGCCTTCGACCCGGCGCTGCCGCGGTCGCCGCGCGACCCTGGAGCCGTGGCGGCGCTGGCGGAGCGCTGGGGTTTGGGCGGATCTTTGCGAAGGCTGCTGTCCACTCTTGAGGAATGAGCTGTTAGGTTAGGTAAACCTAACTCTCGTTGATCAGGGAGATCGCCATGGCGGACCGTCCGGCCCGTAAGACGCGCACGCCGCATCGCGCCCAGGTGGTGCGCACCGACCGGCTGACCCCGCATATGGTGCGGGTCGTCCTGGGCGGCGACGGCCTCGCGGACTTCCATGCGGGCGAGTGGACCGATCACTACATCAAGCTGCTCTTCCCGACCGGGGGTGCCGTCTACCCCGAGCCGTTCGACCTCGAGCGGATCCGTGCCGAGTTCCCGCGCGAGCAGTGGCCGGTCACGCGGACGTACACGGTGCGGGCGTGGGACCCGGCCGCCCGCGAGCTGACGGTGGACTTCGTGACCCATGGCGACGAAGGGCTGGCCGGGCCCTGGGCCGCCCGGGTCCGGCCCGGCGAGGAGATCCACTTCATGGGGCCGGGCGGCGCCTACGCCCCCAGCGCCGAGGCCGACTGGCATCTGCTCGCGGGCGACGAGAGCGCGCTGCCCGCGATCGCCACGGCGCTGGAGCGGCTCACCGACAGCCGGGCGGACGGCGCGGCCGAGGTGCCGGTGCATGTGTTCATCGAGGTGGCGGACGAGACGGAGGAGCTCAAGGTCACCGCGCCCGAGGGGGTCCAGGTGAGCTGGCTGCACCGGGGTGCGGCCCCGGTCGGCGAGGCGCTGGTGGCGGCCGTGCGGGGGCTGGAGTTCCCGCCCGGGCAGATGCACGCCTTCGTCCACGGCGAGGCGGGCTTTGTGAAGGAGATCCGCCGCCATCTGCGCCTCGAGCGCCAGATCCCGCGCGAGTGGCTGTCCATCTCCGGCTACTGGCGGCGCGGCCATGACGAGGACGGCTGGCAGGCGTCGAAGCGGGAGTGGAACCAGCAGGTCGAGGCGGAGCAGGAGGGCGCGGGGTCCGAGGAGGCCGCCGCGTAGAGGGCGCCGCGTAGGAAGCCGCGTAGGAAGCCGCCGCGCAGGGCACCGCACCGGCGCCGCGTGGGGCACGGCGCGTACGACCATCAGGCCCCGGCCGGGAGCATCCGGCCGGGGCCGTCGCATGCGCCGGCCTCGGCGGACACGGCAGAGTGCCGGCGTCGATCCGGCGGCGGGGGCGCACTCCGGTTCGCAGGAGCCCGCCAGGGAGATTTGACATATCGTCATATGAGCTCCGTACGCGCCTTTTTCGCACCTTCCGCATCTATCCCGCTTTTGGTTCACTCACATCGAGCGAGTGTTTCGGCACCACGGTGACCTCGGAGCCGACGCGTTCCATGCATGACTCGCCCCCATACGGCCGGCAACCGGGCACGAGTCGCCTCTCAAGTCGCCATCACCGGTCATGCGGTCCCCGCTGAAGGCCGTGGCGCCCCGGGCCCCCGAGGGCTCGTCTCCCCTTCCACCGATCTGGGCAACGGAAGCCGGTGCGGGCAACGGCCACGGGCCCATCCCTTCTCTCTCGGCGCATCCGCCCAGAGCTAGACGATCGAACAGGAGAAAGCTCATGCCCATCACCTCCCTCACCCCCAGCCAGGGCACGGTCGGCACCGCCGTCAGCATCAACGGCACATCGCTGGGCACCACCGTCTCGGTGAACTTCGGCGGCGCCGTCGTCAGCCCGACATCGGTCTCCAACACCCTGGTCACCTTCGTGGTTCCCTCCACCGCACCGTGCTCGGGGCAGGTCTCGGTCAGCACCAACCTGTCGAACGGAACCAGGACCAATTCGGTGCCGTTCTTCGTCATCGTGAGGCCGACGACAACGGGGCTGGGCGAGACCTGCCTGCCCTCCACCGGTGGCGCGCTCACGGTCTTCGGCTCCGGCTTCGCGTCCGGGGGTACCGTCAACGTGGGGGCTCTCACCCCGGTCGCGTTCGCCGCCGGTGGCAGCAACACCCAGGTCACCGTCACGGCCCCGGCTCACACCCCGGCCGGCTGCTTCGACAGCCAGCAGGTCACGGTCACCACGGCCGGCGGCACAGGCACCGCGGGCGCGACCCTGATCGACTACTACAACCCGCCGGTTCTGACCGGAGCCACACTGACCCCTGCCACGGGCCCGGCGGGGACCGAGACCACCATCTCCGGCGCGTCCTGCCTCGTCGGTATCACCGATGTGACGTTCACCGACGCGGCGGCCACCGTCTTCACGGGCCTGCCCTACACCCCCATCGACGCCACCTCCATCGTCACCGCGGTGCCCGCCGCGGCGGCCGCGGGTGCCGGGGCCTTCACGATCACCACCTGCGGTGGCACATCCGGCCCCGCCGCCTTCACCGTCACCTGATCGACCGACCGTGGGCGGGCAAGCCCCGCACGGTCATCCCCCGGGTCAGCACCCCGCATGGCACACGGTGAATTCCCATCCCCGTGCCCTGGCCGACGTCCCGCCGGTCAGGGCACGGCCGTCCGCACGGCTCAAGAAGGAGAAGGGCATCATGGCCCCCGTAGTGACCAGCGTCAGCCCCACACAAGGCAATCCGGCCGGGGGCACCCCTGTCACCATCAATGGTTCCGGCTTTACCGGCGCCACCGTGGTCAGGTTCGGCCCGAATCTCGCCACCAATGTGGTCGTCGTGAGCAACACACAGATCACGGCAAGGACTCCGCCGGGGAGTGGCACAGCCAAGGTCACGGTCACGGGGCCGACGGGGACCAGCACCCAGAACGTGTTCTTCACCTATACGACGGTCGCGGCTCCGGTGCTCACCGCGCTCAGCCCGACCTCGGGGCCCACCGGCGGCGGCAATACGGTCACCATCACCGGCAG
>NZ_JAAAYH010000251.1:0-13230 GCF_018035285.1 Streptomyces sp. MK37H
GCGCCGCCAGCTCCTCGAGGACGGCGCTGCGCCCCATGCCGTGGTACCCTGTCAGCAGCACCACGGGCAGATCGCCCTGGTGCTCCCGGCCGACCCGGGACCGCTCGTCGTAGGCCAGGCCGGTCAGCCGCGGAACGAGCGAGCGCAGCACCGGGTCCCGGCCATAGAGCGGTGACCCTTCCGATACGCCCATCCCGTTGCGACCCGCCTCAGTCGTCCTCTGCTGCCCGGCAGCCCTGACCTCGGAGACGGGCGGCACCGCTCCCCCGAGACATCAGCCGCTGACATCCGTACCAACTACGCCTACAATCCTGAATTTACCCCCTGGGTAAACATCCCACCAGGTGAACGCGGCACCGTCGGAGATAGTGCCGGTCAGGGGTGTGGATAGATGTCGAGGTCGACGCTCTCGGGGAGCGAGTCCGCGCCGCGGATCTCGCCCGGGTAGACCAGCCGCACCCGGCGCAGCCGCCGCAGCCCGGCGAGGGAGGCGAGATCGAGCTCCGCCACCTGCGACAGATGGATCTCCTCAAGTCCCGGGAGCCGCCGGGCTATTCGCCGCAGCGGAACCGCGACACCGGCCCTGGCCCACACATCCAGATGAGTGACCTGGGGTATCTCGGTGCGGGGCGCGAACAGCAGCATGCTCAGCTGCTGCGGGGAGAGCGTCAGCTTGCGCAGCTGGGGCAACTCGGCGATGAGGGAGCCCCATTCGTCCGGTGTCAGCCGCTCGCTCGCGTCCTGGAGTCGCAGCTCCTCCAGCTCCCGGCACTCCACGATCCCCGCGAGCTGCGCCGCCGACGACGGCAGTGAGAGCAGCCGCAGCCCGGCGGGGCGGGGCAGGTCGGACAGGCCGCGCCAGGGCACCTCCGGCCCGATGAGGAGCCCCTCGAGACGGGGGCAGTCCGCCAGCTTCAGCAGCGGCTCGAACTGCGGCAGGTCCCGCAGCTCCAGCCGCCGCAGCCGGGGCAGCCGGGTCAGCGGCGCGGGGTCCTTCACGTTGCGGCAGCCCTGGAGGGCGAGGGTCTCCAGCTCGGGGTAAGCGGAGAGCAGATCGAGGTCCTCCAGCTGGAGGGTGTTGCGCAGGCGCAGCTCGCGCAGATGCCGCGGGTCGAGCGCGGCGCGGATCGCCTCGGGGGCGAAGTCGCCGTGGAGCCCGACGCGTTGGTAGCCGGTCATGGTGCGCAGGGCCTCCAGCTCGGCGTGGGAGCGCACCGTGACGATCTCCTCGGGGGCGGTGTCGAGGAGCGGCCGTACGATCTCCTCGGCGTACACCTTGGTGTCGAACCGGTCCCAGTGGGCGAGGAGCTGAGCGCGCACCGCGGGCTGGCCGGTGCCCAGGAACTCCCGGAGCCTGGGGATGGCGGCGTCCCCGCCGATCTGGCAGATGGCGTGGACGGTGGCCAGCTCCTCGTCGCCCTCCAGGTCCTTGGCGTCGGGCAGCAGGCCCAGCAGCAGCGGCCCGGTCTGCGCCAGGGACCTGGCCTCCCGCAGACTGCGCGGCGGAAGCAGCCGCGCGGCCCGGTCCTCGATGGCCTCGCGGACCGTGGGCTCCAGGCGGGTGGCCTGTTCGAGGGAGGCGAGCGCGAGGAGCCGTAACCGCGCCTGGATCGTCGCGTCCTGCTCCCGGTCGCCCCGCTCACGCAAACGGGTCAGCAGGTCGGCACGCTCTTGGTGTCGAGCCTGTGCGACGGCCATCTGCACCACGTCCTCCCACTGGTCCAGGTGTGCGTTGTTCACCAGCATGCCCATATCGCGCTCCTCCAGCACGGCCCTGGCGCCCAGGAAGTCCTGGAAGGTGCGGTGAATGAAGTTGACCGCGCCCGGGGCGGGTTCGCGCAGCAGACCGGAGCGCTCCAGCAGGTACTGAAGGGTCTCCTCCGCCGTTCCTACTTCCGCGAGGCGGGGCACGGACGGCTGCAGCCGCCGCACCACGTTCACCGCGTCCGGGCGGTCCAGCTGGGTCCGTTCGTTGCGGATCAGCCAGTACGCGAGCCTCTGGAGCGGCTCCGTGGCCGACTTCTGGTCCAGGACGGGCTTACGGCTGCGCCCGTAGACCTCGCGCTCCAGGTCGCGCCGCTCCAGGAGCATGGAGAGCGCCGCCTCGTACAGGGAGGCGCGGCCCTGGGGCAGGAAGCCGCGCCGCTCCCGGTGCAGGGCGCAGATCAGGCCGCACATCAGCGGATTGGTCGCCAGGCGGCTCAGCTCGGGGCTGCTGCGCAGCGACTGTGTGAGCGAGTCGCCGAGCTCCTGCGAGGCCCCCGCGGCCGTGTGCCAGCGCCGGATGAACTGCTTCATGTCGGCGGGCCGCATCGCGGCGAGCGCGAACTCCTGGAAGCCCTCGCGGGCCAGCCAGCCCCGCTCGAGGGCGGCGGGGCGGGAGGTGAGCAGCCACAGATTGCCGGGGAAGACGGCGAGCAGCTTCTTCAGCCAGGCCCGCACCCGGGTCCGGTCGTCCTTCGGGATCTCATCGGCCCCGTCGATCAGGAGCACTCCGCGCCCGTGCCGCAGCACCCGCGCGGCCCAGCCGTCGGGCTCGGTGCCCACCAGCGGGCAGCCGATCCAGCGCAGGAAGTCGTCGGGCATCGGCAGCTCGGAGTCCTTGCGCGCCAGGGTGCGCAGCGGCAGCACGAAGGGGACCCGCCCGAAGAGCTGGGAGAGCCCGCCCGGCACCCGCTCCTGCTGCGCCGTGGAGAGGGCCAGCCACTGGACGAGGGTGGTCTTGCCGGTGCCGGCGACCCCGCGCAGCAGGACCCGCTCCTGGGTGGCGAAGACCGCCTCGGCCGGGCCCGGGGCCCGATCGGTCTCGGTGTCCCGGTCGGCGCCGGGCTCGCCGTTCACCACCGGCACCCGGTCGGTGCCATCGCGGTACGGCCTGGCCTGGAGGCTCAGATACGCGGTCTCCAGCGGCCAGTCCTGGCCGTCCGGTTCGCGCAGGTCCACGCCGTAGATGGTGAGCCTGCCGTGGCACTCGACGACGTAGCGCGCGTACTCCTCCTCGAACTGTTCGTCCTGACGGCTGATGTCGGGCAGCCGCCGCAGGATGGCGTCCAATTTCTCGCTCTGCTCCCGGATCTCGCGGCTCTGCTCGATCTGGGCTCGGGCCGCGAATCCGGGCCGCTGGCTGAAGAAGCGCATGAGGTGGACGCAGGCCGTCTCCAGGAGCCGGTCGTGGAAGCGGGCGGCGTCGTCGCTGAGGAGCCTGCGGGTGTCGGGGCCCGCGCGCCGGGACAGCTCGGCGGCCAGCCGCTCCGGGCCGAGCGCGAAGGCGTGCACGTCGTCCATGTCGAGATCGCCGAGCGCGTGCAGGGTGCGGGTCAGCGCCTGCCCCACGGAGTCGTGCTCATCGGCGCCGATCGGCGGGTCGTGCGGCCCGGCGGCCCGCACGGCGCGGCGGACCAGCTCGCGGGCGAGCTTGTGCAGATCGTCCTCGGTGAGGGTGCGGTGCTCCTTGGCGAAGGAGATGAGCCGGCGGATCGGTACGGGCCGTTCGCCGTACTCCGCGCCGGGCGCGCTCGCGGGCGGCAGCAGCAGTCGTTTGATCACCGGCACGACCACTGCCGAAGCGATCCGCAGCCCCACCGTGCCGCCGTCCACAGCAGCCCCTCCCTCGCGGCGTCGGCGCGCGTCCCCCGCCGAGCCCGTACAACCGCTCACATCCCGCTCACCATAGCCGCGAAGACCCCTCCGGGGTCAGGGTTCAGGTCACGGTCCGCGGGCCGCGAAGTGCCGTGGCACCGGTACGGTTTGGCCCATGGATGTTTCCGGAACACGTTCCGCCGACGACAACTCCGGGGCTCGGGCGGTCATCACGGCCACCGCGCGCCAACTGCTGGTGAAACTGGGCGCCGGAGGGCTGTCCCCGGCCGCCGTCGCCCGTGAGAGCGGCCTTTCCGCCAGCGAGGTGGAAGCCGTCTTCCCGCACCGGGACGATCTGCTGACCGCGCTGCTCATCGACGCCTACAACGACTCCGGCACCGCGATGGAGGAGGCCGACCGGGCCGCCCGGGACGCGGGCGCGTCGGCGGGCGCGCGGCTGCTCGCCGTCACCCGGGCGCTGCGCCGGTGGTCCTTCGCCAACCCCGGCGAGTTCACGCTGGTCTACGGCTCGCCCGTGCCGGACTACCACGCCCCGCAGGAGACCGTCCCGCCCGCCTCGCGCACCCCCGCGGTGCTGGCCGGTATCGTGCGGTCGGCGCTGGAGGCCGGTGAACTCACCGCGCCCCGGCGGGAGGTGCCGGGGCCGCCGCTGCTGCTGCCGGAGGCGGTGCAGTTGTTCGGCGGCACGCCCGAGGCCCCGTTCTCGGACATCATCGAGCGCGGCATCGTCCTGTGGAGCAGCCTGATCGGGCTCCTGGTGTTCCAGGTCTTCAGCCGCACCCATGACAGCGTCCGGGACGAGGCCGCGTTCTTCGACTACGCCGTCGCCGTTGCGGCCGAAGGGATCGGACTCGTGGTTCCCTTGGGCGAGAACACCGACTGAACCGTTCGCCGCGTGCGCGGCACCTGTGGGGGAAAGGGCCGTGAACTCCATCAAGACTCTCTGCTTCGTCATCGCGGCGCTGTCGTCGTACGCCGCGCTCGTCTACCGGCTGTTCCAGGTCAGACGCAGCTGGCGGGACAGCGCCTACCGCACGCTGTTGATCACCCTGCTGCTGCAGTGCCTCACCTTCACGATGGGTGCCGTCGCCATGGGGAGCGAGCGCTTCCTGGGCGTCGGCAACCTCGCGATCCTGGTGATGCACCTGTCGGCGGTCGCCTTCTGCGTCAGCGCCCAGATCATCCTGCTGCGCTGGGCGGCCGACGCCGAGGAGTCGGGGCGCAAGGCCCGCTACTGGCTGATCACCGGTATCGCCCTCAACGCGCTCCTTACGGCGCTCTTCTTCATCGCCGACGGCCCCGGCCGGCCGGCCGAGGACTTCAACACCGGCAGCGGCCGGCCGCTGGTCCTCACCTACCTCCTGGTCTTCATGGTCTCCCAGGCGGTTCCGTGCGTCACCATCCTGCGCCAGTGCGGGCCCTACGCCCGTATGGCGAGCAAGACCTCGCTGCGGCAGGCCCTGCGGCTGCTCTCCGTCGCCGCGGTGATCCTCTTCCTGTACTGCCTGGCCCGGGTGGTCAACGTCCTCACGGCCGCGTGCGGGCTCGACATCGGCGCCTGGACGCTGGCCGCCTCCGTCTTCAGCGCGCTGGGCATCGTCACCCTCTCGCTCGCCCTGACGATCTCCTCCTGGGGGCCGTCGGCCACCAAGCTGCTGGAGTGGGCGCGCGGCTACCGGTCCTACCGGGCGCTGTATCCGCTGTGGCGGGATCTGTACGAGTCCTCGCCGGACATCGTCCTGGAGCCGCCAGGGGCCGCGGTCTCCGACCTCAACTACCGGCTGCACCGGAGGGTCATCGAAATACGGGACGGATGGCGGGAGTTGCGCCCCTACATCGACCGCACCACGAACGGCGACGGCGAGACGGGCCCCGGGGGGAGCGAGGAGTCCCAACAGGCGTTCGCCGAGGCGGCGCAGATCAGGCAGGCGCTGCACGCCAAGCGCACCGGCACGATTCCCGACGACAACGCGGACACCGGCGACTTCGAGGACCGCGACACGGACAACTTCACCGCCGAGGTCGTCTGGCTCACCAAGGTGGCCTCCGCCTACCGGCGGCTCGGCAAGGCGCGCTGACGGCCGGCACAGCGCGCTGAGGGACCGTAGGCGCGCTCGCGCCGAGGGAGGATCCCGCCCGGTCTGCCCCCGTCAGGCCGAGCGGGACTTCCCCCGTGATTCCCCCGTATCCCCCGTTTCCTTCTTCCGAGCCGAGTGGGTGGCCCCACTCGGTCCGGCCCGGGTCCGGACCCGGAAAGCCGGGCCGGACCAGGCCGATAGGGCTGGCAACCAACTCGGCCACCCCCGTGAGCGGAGTTAGCTGGCAGCTATCGACGAGGTCCACGGTGGCGGAGTTGCGTCCGATTGTCAACTGACCGCTAATCTGCGAAACTGACGATTAGCCGGGGGCAAAGCCGAGGAGGTGAGGGAGGGAGATTCGCATGTCCGAGACTGACGACCGGCCCATGCTGGCAGTGCGTCTGGACAACCTCTTCAAGACCGTTCGCCCCAAGGGCAAGCACTGGACCAACGCCGAGGTGGCGGAGGAACTCAAGCGGGCCAACCCCGAGCTGAAGGTCGGGGGTGTCTATCTGTCGCAGTTGCGGACGGGCAAGCGCTCCAATCCCTCACCGGATCTGCTGGCCGCCCTGGCACGCTTCTTCGGCGTGTCGGTGGCCTACTTCTTCGACGACCAGGTCGCCGAGTCGGTGCTCAGTGAGATCGCCGCCATCGAGGCGCTGCGCCAGGCCGGGGTCCGCGCCGTGGCGATGCGCGCGGCGGGGATGAAGAAGGAGAACCTCGAGGCCATCACGACCATCATGGATCAGTACCGGCAGCTCCAGGGCCTCCCGCCGGTCACCGACACCTCGGACTCGGAATGAGGGGTGCGGCTGGGTGAAGGGCGCCAACAGGGGACGGTCGGCGGATCACGACCGCCGCAGTCAGCTCAAGAAGCTCCGGAAGGCCGGTGCGCGGCGGATCGCGGACCTCGACCTGCCGGAGGTGGCCGACGTGGCCGATCTCTGCCGCCATCTCGGCGAGGTCCGCGGCCGCCCGATCACGCTGGTCCCGATGCCGATGCCGGCGACGCACCCCTGCGGTATGTGGGTCGCCGCCCGCGACGAGGACCTCATCTTCTATGACGCCAACACGACCAGCGCGCATCAGGAGCACATCATCTTGCACGAGCTGGGCCACATCATCTGCTGCCATCGCGGGGCGGGTTGGCTGGACGAGGCGAGCGCCCGCCTCCTCTTCCCCAACCTCGACCCCGACCTCGTGCGTGACATGCTCCTGCGCGCGACCTACGACGACGTCCAGGAGCAGGAAGCGGAGATCATCGCCTATCTGCTCTCCCAACGGGTGGGCGGCACCGAGGAGCGGCATGGCGCGCCCACGGCGGGGGTCGCCGGGGCATCCGGGAAGGACGCCATGCTCAGCCGGATCGAACGCACCCTGATCTGAGGTTGATCCGACAGTGCCTCACTCATCCCCCGGTGGCCGCCACCTCCTCGGCCAGGATCGCCACAGTGCGCCGGATGTCGTCCTCGCGGTGCTCGCTGGTGACGAAGAACCGCAGCCTGGCGAGCCCCTCCTCCACCGCGGGGTGGAAGATCGGATCGGCGATCACACCGCGGTCGAACAGCCGGTCCGCGATGAGCAGGGTTCTCGCCGAGTCGCCGAGGAGACACGGCACGATCGGGGTGTGGGCGCTGGTGCCCGTCGCCAGACCGGCCGAGGCGGCCAGGCCGAGGAAGAGCTCCGCGTTGCGCCGCAGGGCACGCACCCGGTGGGGTTCGGCGACGATCAGCTCGGTGGCGGCCAGCGCCGCGGCCGCGTTGGCCGGGGTCAGGCCGACGCTGTAGACGAAGCCCGGCAGCGTGTGCCGCAGCCACCGCACCATACGGGCCGAGCCGCCGAGATAGCCCCCGCAGCTGGCGAACGTCTTGGACAGGGTGCCCATCCACAGGTCCACATCGGCCCGCTCGACGCCGAAGAACTCGCCGACGCCACGGCCGCGTTCGCCCACGGTGCCGATGCTGTGCGCCTCGTCGACCATCAGCAGGGCGCCGTAGCGCCGCTTCAGCTCGATCACGGCGGGCAGGTCCACCAGGTCGCCGTCCATGCTGTACGCGCCCTCGACGACGATCAGCACCCGTCGGAACCGGGACCGGTTGCGCCGCAGCGTGTCCTCCAGCGCGCCGATGTCGTTGTGGGCGAACGGGCGCCGCGCCGCCCCGGACAGGGCGCAGCCCTGGAGGATGCTGTCGTGGGCGAGCTCGTCGTGCACCACCAGGTCCCGCGCCCCGACGAGGTGCCCGATCGCGGTGACGTTGGTGGCGTGGCCGCTCACCAGCGCCAGGCAGTCCGCGGTGCCGAGGAAGTCGGCCAGCGCCCGCTCCAGCCGTACGGTCAGGTCCCGTTCGCCGGAGAGCATCCGGCTCGCCGAGACCGAGGTCCCGTACCGGTCCACCGCCTGGTGCACGGCCTCGTTGACCGCCGGATGACCGGAGAGCCCCAGGTAGTTGTAGCTGCCGAAGGACAGATACGGCCTGTCGTCGATCATGGTCGTATCGCGGATGGTGCCCTGGTGGACGCGGAAGTACGGGAAGTCCGCGCCGCTGCCCGTGATCGTGCTCAGGCGCTCCTCGAACTGGCGCACCTCGGGGAAGTCATCGGCGCTCGCGGTCGCCGCGTCCCAGTCCGCCCGTGTCTCGCGCGGCAGTGGCTCACCGAGGACGGGCTCCCCGGTGAGATGCGGATCGACCAGCCCGACCAGCCGTTCCACGGTGAGGTCGGGCGAGAAGATCTCCTCGGTGCGGAATCCCGGTATCCGCTTGCCGATGTTGACCTCCAGCTCCTGGAGCATCAGGGAGTCGAAGCCGAGGTCGGTCACCAGCTCCATCCGCTCGGTCAGATCGGCGAGCGGGAAGACGCCGGTCCGCGAGAGCTCTTCGAGCACGATGGACGCCGCGGATCCTCCCCCGGCCCGCGCGTCCACCGGCCCGGTCCGGCCCTCCCCCACTGCCGCGAGGGCGGGCGGGTCCTCCTCGGGGGCGCGTGCCGACTCGTCCACCGCCCAGTGGTGGCGCGGGGCGAGCGGACTCGGCGGCAGGGTGCAGGGGGGTATGTGCTCCATCACCGGGCGGAGCCCCGCGCCGGTGACCGCGCGCTCGGCGAGCCGGGCCAGCGCGGCCGAGCGTTCCCCGGCGGACAGCGAGCCGGGCGCGGGCACCGCGGCCTCCGGCTGCTCACCGGGGGGCACCGTGCCGGTCATCTGCCCCGGCCCGAGCTGCCCGGTGCGGCCTGCCGTCACGGCTTCGGCGGCGGCGGTCAGCTTGGTGACGGCGTCGGCGGTGTCCTCGGCGACCAGGGCGAGGCGTTCGGCGAGCGGAGCCCGGCGGGCCAGGGTGTCCGCCACCCCGGCCAGCGGCGGCCGGTCCTCGGCGAGGGTGTGGGCCAGCTCCCGGGCGTAACGGACCAGCCCGGCCCGGTCGCGGGCGCTGAGCACCAGCAGTTGCGGCCCCTCGTCCGGTGCGGGACGGGCCGGTGCGGTGGCGCACTCCTCGACCACCAGATGGACACCGGTGCCGCCGAAGCCGAAGGCGCTCACCCCGGCCCGGCGTGGCTGCCCGGACTCCGGCCATACGGTGGGCTTCGTGGGGACGATCAGCCGCGCGGCGTCGAGCCCGGAGCGGTCGGCGAGGTCGAACTCCGGCTGCGGCGGTATCACTCCCCGGTGCACGGCCAGCACGGTCTTGACCAGCCCGGCCATCCCGGCGGCGTTGAGCGCGTGTCCGACCACCGCCTTCACCGCGCCGAGGAAGGCGGGCGCGCCCCGTTCGCCCCGCAGTTCGCCCAGGACACCGACCTCGACCGGATCGCCGACGGTGGTCCCGGTGCCGTGCGCCTCGAGGTAGCCCACCGCGTCCGGGGTCAGATCGGCGTCGCGGTAGGCCCGGCGCAGGGCCCTGAGCTGACCGGCCGCCTGGGGGTGCATTCCGCCCTGTACGGTCCCGTCGTTGGCCGTGCCCACGCCCCGTATCACCGCGTAGACCCGGTCACCGGCGGCCAGCGCGTCGGCCAGGGGGCGCAGCACCAGGACCCCGGCGCCCTCCCCCAGGACGAAGCCATCGGCCTCCGCGCCGAACGGCAGGCATCTGCCGGTGCGCGAGATGGCGCCGATCCGGCACAGCCCCACCAGCAGGTCGGGGGCGAGGATCAGCTGGGCGCCGCCCGCGATTGCGATGCGGCAGCGGCCCGCGCGCAGTGCGAACACGGCGTTGGCCACGGCCATGAGGCCACCGGAGCAGGCCGAGTCCAGCGCATAGCTCTCGCCGTGCAGATCGAAGACCGAACTGACGGTGTTGGGCCCCATATTGAGCAGGAGTCCGGCCACGGACGAGCCGTGCAGCCCGTCCACCGCGCGGACCGTCTCCGGCCACCGGGGATCGGTGGCCCGCGCCCCGAACTCGCCGCCGGTCAGCTGGCGCATCCGGATGCGCATGGTGGTGATCTCGCGATAGCCGCTCTCGGTGAGCGCCGTGATCACCGAGGTCTCCTCGCGGTCGAAGCCCTCGGCCTCCCATCCGGCGTCCTGGATGGCCTCACGGGTCAGGTCGATCAACAGCCGCCCTTGCGGATCCATCGATCTGGCACGGCGTGGCGGGATGCCGTAGTGCGCCGCGTCGAAGTGGCCCACGTCCGGCAGCAGCGCCATGGTGTCCGTATAGGCCGAGGATGTGTCACGTAAGTTGTCGCTGAGGAAGGTGGCGGTGCGCCATCTCGAGTCCGGGACGGTGGCGAACTGCGCCCGCGGTTCATTGAGCAACCGCCAGTACTGGTTGACGTTCCGCGCCCCCGGGAACCGGCAGGCCATTCCCACTATCGCGACGTCATCGCGCCGCGTTCCGCTTGCGCCCACTGTGGATTCCTTCGCTGTCACGGCCGTCACCCGGCGGTGGCCAGTCGCTGGCGCCACCACTCCACCGTCGCCTTGACCTGCTCGTCGACGGGAGTGGCGCGCACCGCGAACTCTGCTTCGTAGGCGCTCGCGTCCATGATGAAGGGCCGGTCGAACTGGTAGCGGACCTCCCTGAGCTCGCGGAGCAGCGGGGAGGCCAGCGACGCGAGACCCAGCACGGCCGACGGCAGCCTGCGGACCGCGAGCGGCCCGGTCTCCGCCTGGGTGGCGAGGCGGTCGACCATCTCCCGAGTGGACAGCGCGGGCGCCGTCGGTACGTGCCAGGCCCTCCCCCAGGCTCGCTCCTCGCCCGCCACCTCGGCCAGGGCGGCGGCCACGTCGGGGATATAGCTCCAGCTGTGCGGGGTGCCCGGGTCCCCGAGCGAGGAGACCGGCTTGCCGCGCAGCACACGTGGCATGACCCGCGCGGCCAGGTGCCCGCTGTCGGTCACACCGGGCCCGAAGAAGTCCGAGGCCCGCACCTCGACCGCCTTGATTCGGCCCTGCTCATGGAGGTCTCGCGCCTGCTCCCACACGGCGGCGCGCACCCGCCCCTTGGTGCCGGTGGCGGCGAGCGGCAGTTCCTCGGTCATGGGGCCGTCCACCGGGCCGTAGCCGTAGAGGTTGCCGAGCATGACCAGGACCGCCCCGGTGGCCTCGGCGGTCGCGCAGAGCGACGAGGCCAGGGGCGGCCATTCACTCGCCCAGCGGTGGTAGGGCGGTGCGCCACAACTGTAGAGGGCGGCCGCGCCCCGCACGGCCTCGGTCAGTCGCTCGCTGTCCGTCGCGTCCAGCGCGACGTGCTCGATACCCGGTTCCGGGCTCCGGCCCGACCGGGTGATGACACGTACCGTATGGCCCCTTTCGACGAGCAGCCGAGCAGTGGCCGCCCCCGCGGGCCCGAATCCTATGACGACATGAAGGTTCACGCGCGCACACTAGCGCGAGTATGTGTGGCTTTTGCTGCAGACGTTCCGATGGGCCGTTCACCGGGAGGTGCCGGTTCCCGCTGACGGCAGGTAGCGCGGCGCTCGCCAGGCGTGAAGCCGGTGCTCCACCGCGGCGCCCAGCGACAGCAGTTCGGTGTCCTCGTGGTCACCGGCCATCAGGAGCACGCCCACGGGCAGCTCGTCCACGAACCCGGCGGGCACCGACAGGGACGGATACCCGGCGACGGCCGCGGGGGTCGAGGACGGGAGCACATCGTTGTCGCCGCGTGCGCAGTCGGTGGTCCAGGCGGGCGGGTTCGTCGGCGAGGCGATGGCGTCCAGTTGATGGGTGGCCATGGTCTCATCGAGGGACCGCCGCGAGAGGTCCTTCAACTCGGCGCGCTTGGCCCGGTATTCGGGGTCGGTGGTGGGAGGCGCGGCAAGCGCCCGCTCGAACAGCTCCTGTCCTTCGAAGCAGCTCTGCTCCGCCGGGTGGGTGCGGTTGAATTCGATCAGCTCGGAGAGGTCGCGCGGGCCCTTGCGGGTGGCGAGGTAGGCGTCGATGTCCCGGTGGAACTCGCTCAGCAGCGCGGGGAATTCGAGCTCGGCCAGCCGGTCCTGGTACGGCGGTGTCACCTCGACGACCTCGGCCCCCGCCGTGCGCAGTCGCTTCGCGGTACGGGTCATCACGGCGTCCACCTCGGGCCCGAGCGAGGGCAGCCGCCACAGGCCGATGCGCTTGCCGCGCAGACTGGGCGTCTTCGGGAGGGCGGCGGGACCGCCGGGGAGTGCGGTGTCGCTGAGCACCGAGAAGGTGAGCGCGGTGTCGATCACATTGCGCGCCATGGGCCCCGCGGTGTCCTGCTCGGCGGAGATCGGGACCACTCCGGACTGGCTGACGAGGCCGAGGCTGGGCTTGTGGCCGACCACCCCGTTCATCCCGGCCGGGCACACGATGGAGCCGTCGGTCTCGGTGCCGATCGCCACCTGCGCCAGTGACGCGGCGAGCGCGGCGCCGGAACCGGCGGATGAGCCGCAGGGATTGCGGTCCAGTACGTAGGGGTTGTCGGTCTGCCCGCCCACCGCCGACCACCCCGAGGTCGGCTTCGCGGCACGGAAGTTGGCCCACTCGGACAGGTTGGTCTTGCCGAGGATCACCGCCCCCGCGTCGCGCAGCCGTGTCACCAGGGCGGCGTCCGTGTCCGGCGGGCTTCCGGCCAGTGCCAGCGAACCGGCGGTCGTGGGCAGGTCGCGGGTGTTCACATTGTCCTTGAGGAGGACGGGTATGCCGTCGAGCGGGCCACGGGTGTGGCCGTGCCGGTGCCTGGCGTCGCTGGCGGCCGCCTGCCGCAGGGCGGTGGGGTCGGTGCGCAGCACCGCGTGGATCGTGGGGTCGATGGCCTTGATCCGCCGCAGATAGGCGGTGGTCAGCGCCGACGAGGTCAGCGAACCGTTCGCCATCCGCGCCTGGAGTTCCGGGATCGTCACCGTGTCGAGATCGACGCCGAGTTCGGCGGGGGAAGCGGCCGGCGGCGACGGAGTGCCGCCGCCGGCATCGGCGGCGTCGGCCCGCGGTCGCGGTGCGCCCGCACAGAGGGAGCCCGCCAGCAGGGCGGCGACCAGGGTGGCAAGGCCCGGCTTCCTCATGGCGCTCATGACCCTCATGCTCCTCATGAGGGCCAGCGGACTACAGGCCGGCGGCCCGGCGCAAGGGGCTTACGCGCCGAGCTTGTGCCTT
>NZ_JAAAYH010000252.1:0-13212 GCF_018035285.1 Streptomyces sp. MK37H
GCACCCCCGGCCCTCCTGACCGCCTGACCGCTACTCGGCTGTCGATGGGGCCCTCTCCGGCACCCCGGCATGCCGCATGAGCGGGGCAGCTCGCCCCACCACGTCGGGGTAGCTCAAGCGGCTTCGGCGTGGTCGAAAGCGGCGCCGCCCGACCGGCCGAGCCACACCAGCCGTGCCGTCACGCCGTCCTCACCGCCGCCTCGCGTGAACCATCGAAGCGCCCGCTCCGGCGAGTTGAGGACCATC
The DNA here is from genome assembly GCF_018035285.1 of Streptomyces sp. MK37H. Classification (NCBI taxonomy): domain Bacteria; kingdom Bacillati; phylum Actinomycetota; class Actinomycetes; order Kitasatosporales; family Streptomycetaceae; genus Streptomyces; species Streptomyces sp. MK37H. The sequence goes on from NZ_JAAAYH010000252.1 coordinate 247, forward strand.
TGTCCGATGCCATCGGCCGTGGTCACATGGACGGGACCCTCGGCGAAGGCGATTCCCCACGCCGCGACGCACCCGTCCTTCAACCCGGGCCGCACCTCGCACTCCTGGATTACGGCGAAGATTCTGGGCGCGATGGCGAGGACGAGGTCGCAGAGTTCCTTGTCGAAGAGTTCTGAGGGGTCCGGTGTCTGCATGTGGGCCTCCTAGAGAGCAGGCATGAGGGGGCAGATACGCTTCCGGCCGACCGGCCACCACTGCGTGATGAGCGCGTCACTCACGGTAGAGCATAAGGTTATGCCGACACAACCTTATGCTCGCAGCTACGGGGCGTTGGACCTGCGTCGTGGCGCACGGCAGACTGCCGACAGCCTGGAGGAGAAGAGAGCATGCCGAGAAGTCAGCCCACAGCACGACAGCGCCGACTCGGTACTGAGCTACGCAAGATGCGCGATGCGGCTGGTGTGACCGCCCGCCGGGCGGCCGAGCTGATCGGTACGAACCCCATCCAGATGAGTCAGGTCGAAGCGGGCAAGGCCGGTATCAGCGAGGCGCGACTGCGCTATATGGCCTCTCAATACGCTTGCTTCGACACCGCGCTGATCGACGCACTGGTTGCCATGGCCGGTGAGCGCGGCAAGGGGTGGTGGGAGGAGTACCGGGGCCTCCTCGCGCATGGCGCACTGGACCTTGCCGAGTTGGAACATCACGCAACCCACATGCGCATGCTTCAAGCCTCCTACGTTCCGGGACTCCTGCAGACCGAGGCGTACATCCGGGCGCTCATGGCCTACGCCGTTCCTCCATTGCCGCCGCAACATCTCGACGCGCTGGTCTCCTTCCGCGTACGGCGGCGGGAGGTGTTGTCCGAGGACTCGGCGATCGCGTTCTCGGCGTTGATTCACGAAAGTGTCCTGCGCACACGCGTAGCCGACCGGAAGGTCGCACGCGAGCAGCTCGCCTTCATCCTGGAACAGTCGGAGCACCCGAACGTCACCGTCAGGGTGATCCCTTTTGATGTGGACGGCTTCGGCGGAGCCGGAAACTCCATGCTCTATGTCGGCGGGCCCGTTCCCAAGCTCGACACCGCGCAGATCGATGCCATGCACGGCTCGTTCTGGATGGACGCGGAGTCAGAGCTCACGAGATACCGCGCGCTACTGGACAAGGCCGAGGCTTCTTCCCTCGCGGTAGGGGCGTCTCGGGATTTCATCCACCACATCGCGCAAGAAATATGAGAGAGGTAACCATGTCGAGCCCGGCCAAGTGGCGCAAGTCTTCGTTCTCCGGCAACGGGGAGGACAACCATTGCGTCGAACTCCTCCCCGTCGACGGCAAGATCAAGCTTCGGGAGAGCGACGCCCCCGCCGACATCCTCACCACCACACCGGGCCGACTCGGAACCTTCATACGCGCCGTCAAGGCGGGGGCGCTGGACCACCTCGGGCGGTAGCCACGAGGGGCGGTGCGGCCCTCCGGCCCTTTCCCCGCCCGTTCACCGTACGTTCCGCATGGCGCCCTCCGTGTGTGCCGTCCCGGACCCCGGGCGGCGCTGGACTTCCGGTCATGCGCAACGAAGAGAGCACCGTCCGCCGGAGCCTGGGCGTCCGTATGGGGGCCGCGCTGGGGGCCGCCATCGTACTGGCGGCCGTCCATCCCCCGGCGCAGGCGGCACCGGATACCGGATCCTGGACCACACAGACGGTGGCCCCGGGGGTGCGGGTGCGGGCCGGGGTTCTCCGGGACGCGGACGCCGAGCCGGGCTGGACGGTCACCGTGCAGGGGCCCGGTGCCGCGCCGCTGGGCGACCGGTCCTGGGCGGACACCACGGCGGGGCGGCTGCGCGACGCGAAGTTCGGGCCGCGGGTCGAGCGGGTGGCGTGGCCCGCCTACGCGGACACCCCGCACGGCACCATGGGGTGGCGGGTGCGGGTGGGCTCGTACGGCACCTCCGGCGAGGCACAGGGCGTACGCGAGAAGGTCGCCGCGGCCGGGTTCACGGCGGTGGCGGAGTGGACCGGCTACGACGGGCAGCGGCCCGCCGACCGGGAGAGCGTGCATGTGGCGGTGATCGACCCGGCCCGGTTCACCGGCACCGTGGCGGCCACCCACGACCTCAGCGTGGCGGACCGCGAGAAGACCTCTTCGGTCGCCGCGAAGCGCCACTCCCTGGTCGCCGTCAACGGTGGCTTCTTCATCACCTCCGACGCCGACGGCGTCCAGGGCACGATGGCCGGAATCGCCGCGTACGACGGCGAGTTGGAGTCGATGGCCGCCGGTTCCCGGGCCGCGCTGATCCTCGCGGACGGCGGTCGGCACACCCGGATCGCCGACCTGACCAGCACGGTCACGGCGCGGGCGGGCTCGTCCACGTATGCGGTGCAGGGCATCAACCGGGTGCCCGGCAAGGTGCGCAACTGCGGCCGCCCCGGGGCCACTCCGACCGAGCTGCCCCGGCAGGACCTGACCTGCTCCGAGGCCGACGACCTGGTGAAGTTCACCCCGAGGTTCCGCGCCGAGCTGCCCACCGGGCCCGGCACCCAGGTGGTGCTCGACGCCGACGGCCGTGTGGTCTCCACCGGCCCGCGCGGCGGCACGGTCCCGGCCGGGGGCTCCGTGCTCCAGGGCATCGGCGCCGCGTCCGACTGGCTGACGGCCCACGCCCGGCGGGGCGAGCGGATCGCGCTGGAGGAGGCCGTCCGGGACACCGCCGGCCGCCGGGTCCGGCTCGACTCCGACGACAGCATCGTCAGCGCCGCCCCCACCCTGGTGAAGGACGGCCGCATCGCCATCGACGCCGCCACCGAGGGTACCCTCGACCCGGAGAACCTCTCCTTCGGCTACGCCTGGTCCAACGTCCGGCAGCCCCGCACGATGGCCGGGCTCGACAAGCGGGGCCGGCTCATCCTGGCCACGGTGGACGGTCGGCAGCCAGGCGTGAGCGAGGGCTTCACCCTGGAGGAGGCCGCCCGCTTCATGCGCTCCCTGGGCGCCGTCCAGGCCCTCAACCTGGACGGCGGCGGCTCCACCGCCATGGCCGTGAACGGCCATCTCGCCAACGTCACCTCCGACGCGACGGGCGAACGCGCGGTGGGCGACACGGTCCAGGTGCTGCCGTAACGGGACGCGCCCGTCATCGCTGAGTGTTCGGCTCACTCCTGTGGGTGATATTCACCCCTTCTGGCCGCCACCTCACGGCTCGGGTTGGAAGCATCAGCGGTCGTCAGAGCTGCGTGCCATGCTGGAGCCAGGGAACACACGAGGAGGCGGTGGTGACGATCATGAGCGTCGCTGAGACGCGAGTCGACGATCACGAAGGCCCCTGGACGGTCGAGGACGTCCTTGCACTCCCGGAGCATCCGGCACGCGCCCGCTTCGAACTCGTGGACGGTGTCCTCATGATGTCCCCTGCCCCCGACTGGGACCACCAGACGGTGTCTTCCGAATTGCACAGCCAGATCAAGGCCGCCCTGGCCCGGTCAGGCGCGCCGTTCCGCTCTGGCGAAGCGGTGAACGTGACGGGGGAATCCAGACTCTTCATTCCCGACATCGCCGTCGTCGACCGTGCCGCCGCTCCACGCGGCACACTGGCTGCGCCGCTCGAGGCTGCGGTGCTTCTGGGAGAGATCGTGTCACCGTTCAACCGGGCCGCCGATCGCATCCTCAAGCCCGTGCTCTACGCCCAGGCGAAGGTACCCGCCTTTTGGCGGGTCGAGATGGAGCCGGATGTGCGTGTGGTGGTGCACGAGTTGGACGGGACCACCTACCGCGAGGTGGCCACGGTCACGGGAAAGCAGTCAGTCGACGTCGCCGGAGTGTTCACCGTCGACCTGGATCTCGACGCCGTGCGCCGCGAGCTGGAGGGCTGACGCCGGATCCTAGCCCTCCGGGTAGAAGACGAAGAGCGTGCAGCCCGTGGTGGTCTGGGGGATGTGGGAGGAGCCTGCGGGGGCGTGGATGAAGGTGCCGGCCGGGTAGTCGTGGGCGCCGTCGTTGAAGATGCCGGAGACCACAAAGACCTCCTCGGGGCCCGGTTCATGGACGTCCACGCCCTCCCATGAGGTGCCGGGGTCCATCTCCAGGACGTGCGCCTTCGCGCCCTTGTCACCGGTCCACAGGGGGCGCAGGCGGATGCCCGGGAAGAGCTCCTTCACCGGGGCTTTCTCGACCGCTGCCGATGTGTATCCGTCCGTGAGGTTCATGCCGCCCAGCGTGGCATTGGGTGGGGCGACAGCCCAAGGGCGCAGCCGGTTGGTCTCGCCACCCGGCTGCGCCCCTGGGACCGATCACTTCACCCGTTGGATCACCCGTTGGAGCCTTACTCGACGACCTTCAGCAGCTTGTTCGGCGTGCCGTCGCCCGGGTTGGAGATCTTGTCGGCGGTGGCGCCGTCCGTCAGCCCCTTCGCCACGTCGGCCGGCTTGGCGTCCTGGTGGCCACTGAGGTAGACGGCGGCGGCGCCCACCACGTGCGGGGTGGCCATCGAGGTGCCGGAGATGGTGTTGGTGGCGTCGTCGCCGGTGTTCCAGTCGGAGGTGATGTCCGAGCCGGGGGCGTAGATGTCCACCACGTCGCCGTAGTTGGAGAAGTCGGACTGCTCGTCCTTGTCGGTGCTGGAGGCGACCGTGATCGCGTCCTTCACCCGGGCGGGAGAGCTCTGGCTGGCGTCGGCGGACTCGTTGCCCGCCGCCACGCCGAAGGTGACACCGGAGTCGATGGCCTTCTGCACGGCCGCGTCGAGGGCCTCGTCGGGGGTGCCGCCCAGGCTCATGTTGGCGACGGACGGGCCCTCGTGGTTCTCGGTGACCCAGTCGATGCCCGCGACGACCTGCTCGGTGGTGCCGGAGCCCTGGTCGTCCAGCACACGCACCGCGACGATCTTGGCCTTCTTGGCGACACCGTGCTCGGCACCGGCGATGGTGCCGGCCACGTGGGTCCCGTGGCCGTTGCCGTCGTCGGCGCTGTCGTCGTTGTCGATCGCGTCGAAGCCGGAGGTGGCGCGGCCGTCGAAGTCCTTGTGGCTGGTGCGGACACCGGTGTCGATGACGTACGCGGTGACACCCTCACCCGCGCTGTCGGGGTAGGTGTACTTCTTGTCGCCCTGGGTGTCTTCCTGGTCGATCCGGTCCAGGCCCCACGACGGCGGGTTCTCCTGGGTGCCCTTGATGGTGTAGCGGTGGTTCTGGACCACCTTGGCGACCGACGGGTCGGCGGCCAGCCGCTTGGCCTCGGTGTCGGACAGCCCGTTGGCCGAGAAGCCGTTGATGGCGGAGTCGTAGCTGCGGCGCAGCTTGCCACCGTACTGCTCGGCGAGGTCCTTGCCCTCCGAGGCGGCCTTGATGCTCTTGCCGCCCTTGAGCATGACGATGTAGCTGCCGTCCACGGCGTTCTTCGCCTGGGTGCCGTAGACGGTGCCCTCGGCGGGCTGGGCGGTGGTGGCGCCGGCCGGAACGGCCACGAAGACACCGGCGGTGACGGCGGTCGCGGCGGCTATGGCCAGACCGAGTCGACGCGCGTTGCGCTGCTTGTGAACTGCCATGACGAGGGTTCCTCCTCGTGCGGTTGTGGGGGGTATCCGCACTACGGATCGCGTCCGATCCCTCAAGTGCGGTAGAGCCGGAGTGTGTTGGGGCCACTCCGGTTCTGACAAAACCCTGACTGATGAGTACGGGTCAATTCAAGATCCGCACCGATGTGTGACATAGGCAACGTTCTTCGCACCGGGCCCACTCCGGCCACGACATCAACGCCCTTTGCGTGTAAGGGGCTCGCATCAGGGAGGGTAGGGCTGTCCCCCCTTCTGCGGTTGGAGGGAACCACCGGACGGTTCACCGGTCAGCAGGATGGGTCGGCCCGACGCCACGGCCTAGCGTCGTCAACGAGTGGCGGGGACGGTCCGCCACCAGGGCATAAGGGGATGTCGTGGCGGACACAGGCCGCTTGGAGAGGCCGCGCGGGATAGCGGCACGCGCGGGCAGTTGGAGCGCCCGTCACCGGTGGGCGGCGGTCGGGGGCTGGGTGCTGCTGGTCATCCTCGCCCTGGCCGTCGGCTCGATGACGGGCCGGGTCGATGTGACGGAGAGCGAGCAGGTTCCCGGCGAGTCCGGGCGCGTCTCGAAGATTCTCGACGAGGCGGGCATTGACGACGCGGCCGGGGAAACCGTGCTGATCCAGGCGAAGGGCGGTCAGGCGAAGGGCGGCGGGCTCACCGCGAACGACCCGGCCTTCCGCAAGGCGGTCGACGCGGTGATGGCCGGCGTACGCGACACCGGCCAGGTGACCGCCCTCCGCTCCCCGTACGACACGAAGACCATCTCCGCCGACCGGCGCTCCGCGCTGGTGCAGTTCGAGATGCGCGGCGACGCGGAGAAGGCGGCCGACCACATCCAGCCGGTCCTGGACGCGGTGGACAAGGCGCAGGACGGCCACCAGGGCCTGCGGATCGAGGAGTTCGGCGACGCCAGCGGCCAGAAGGCGTTCGACGACGCGTTCGGCGACGACTTCACCCAGGCGGAGTACTCCGCGCTGCCGGTGGCCCTCGGCATCCTGCTGATCGTCTTCGGTGCGCTGGTGGCCGCGCTGCTGCCGGTGGCGCTCGCGATGACCGCGTTCCTGGCCACCACCGGTCTGGTGGCGATGGTCAGCCACTGGGTGCACATGAGCGACACCGCCAACTCCGTGATGCTGCTGGTGGGCCTGGCCGTCGGCGTCGACTACTGCCTGTTCTACCTGCGCCGGGAGCGCGAGGAGCGCGCCGCCGGACGGGACGCGCAGACCGCGCTGCGAGTGGCGGCGGCCACCTCCGGCCGCGCCATCCTGGTCTCCGGCGTCACGGTGATCGTGGCGATGGCGGGCATGCTCTTCACCGGTATCGCGGAGTTCCAGGCGATGGGGCTCGCCACGCTGATGGTGGTGGCGGTGGCGATGGTCGGCTCGGTGACGGTGCTGCCCGCGCTGCTCTCGCTGCTCGGTGAGCGGGTGGAGAAGGGCCGGGTGCCGTTCCTGGGCCGCGCCAAGCGGCGCGGCGGCACCGAGAGCCGGATCTGGCGCGCCGTCCTCCGTCCGGTGCTGCGCCGCCCCAAGCTGTCGCTGGCCCTCGCCGGTGGTGCGCTGATCGCGCTGGCCGTCCCCGCCGTGGGGATGAACACCGCGAACCTCACCCTGGACCAGGAGTTCGGCGACCGGCTGCCGGTCGTGAACGCGTACAACCACATCGACGAGGCGTTCCCGGGCGGCTCCGACCCGGCCAGGGTCGTGGTGAAGGCGGACGACATCGACGCGGCGCCGGTGCGCGACGCCCTCGCCCGCTTCCGTACCGAGGCCGTGGCGAAGGGCGCCTCCAAGGGCCCGGTCGAGGTGACCGTCCACCACAAGCAGAACCTGGCCGTGGTGGAGGTCCCGCTGATCGGCGGCTCGGACGAGGGCAAGGCCGAGAAGAGCCTGGACGTGCTGCGGAACGAGGTGCGCCCGGCGACGCTCGGCACGGTGGACGGGGTGGACGCCCCCATCGGCGGCTCGACCGCCTCCTCCAAGGACTTCAACGACAAGCTCGGCTCGGCCGTCACCCCGGTCTTCGCCTTCGTGGTGGTCTTCGCCTTCCTGCTGATGCTGATGTCCTTCCGGTCGCTCACCATCGCCGTGACCTCCATCGTGCTCAACCTGCTGTCGGTGGGCGCCGCGTACGGCATCCTCACCGCGGTCTTCCAGCACGGCTGGGGCGCGGGGCTGGTCGGCGCGGAGGGCGTGGGCGCGATCGTGTCCTGGCTGCCGCTGTTCCTCTTCGTGATCCTGTTCGGGCTGAGCATGGACTACCACGTCTTCGTGGTCTCCCGTATCCGCGAGGCGCGCCTGGCCGGCCGCACCACCAAGGACGCGGTGGTGCACGGCGTGGTGACGACGGCGGGCGTGGTCACCAGCGCCGCCGTCATCATGGTCGCGGTCTTCTCCATCTTCGGAACGCTGTCGATGCAGTCCATGAAGCAGATGGGCGTGGGCCTCGCGGCCGCGGTCCTCATCGACGCCACCGTCATCCGCGGGGTGCTGCTCCCGGCCGTGATGTCGCTGCTGGGCGAGCGCAACTGGTACCTGCCGAAGTGGCTGGGGTGGCTCCCGGACCTCGCCCACGACGAGCCCGTCCCGGCCCGGCGGCCCAGCACTCTGGTGGGCGCTTCCCCGAGGCCGGAAGCGGACGAACGGCCCCGGCACGCGCGGGTCTGACGACCGCGTCCTGACAACGCTCAACCGGTCACACGGCCTCGGGCCGTGTGACCGGTTCGGTGTTTCCGGGGTGGGGGCGTGGGGTGGAAAAGGCGTTGCGGGATGTCCTGGCCGGTCCCTACGGTGCGGGGATACGGCGGAGATCCGCATACGCGTCCTTTCGCGTACGCGCGCACGGGAGGAGTACACCGATGGGCGGAAGTCCCGGCATCGGCGTGTTCACCCGCATCACTCGTGGCTGTGCCCGGGTGGCGTGTGCGCGCGCCCTTCCTATGCCTGCCCGCCGCCCGCGGCGCGGCCCCGGTGCCCTGGCCGGCCCGGACGCGCCCGGTGTCTCTCCGAGTCCGTGAACGGTTCGCCGTCGAGGTGGTTCCCCCACCTGAGCGGCTGACCCGCCAGACTCCCCATCGGTCTCTCACCGTGAGCTGATCTCAGCCATCCACGCGCCCTCGGCCAGGGCCCCCGCCAGTCCAGGAATCACTCGTTCCGGGACGGGCGGCAGGGCCCGTTCCGCGCTGCTGCCGCCCGCCCGGCTCCGAAAGGACCGTGGCCGTGGCCCGCAATCGACACCATCCCCATGCCCCGCGCGGTGGCGAACCGCGCCGCAACACCGAAGCGCCCCGCACGGAGCCGCGCCGTACCGAACGCGACCGCGCGAGGCGTGCGTATGGACAGAACTTTCTCGTCGACCCGGGTGCCGTCGCCCGCGTCGTACGTGCCGCCCGCCCCGGGCCCGGCGATCTCCTGGTGGAGGTCGGCGCGGGCAAAGGGGCGCTCACCGAGGCGCTGGCCCCGCGCTGCCGCGAGCTGATCAGCTATGAGATCGACCGGCATCTGATCCCGGGGCTGCGGGAGCGGCTCGCCCGCTGTCCGCGGGTCCGGGTCGTGCACCAGGACTTCCTGAGCGCGGCGCCGCCGCGCGAGCCGTTCGCCCTGGTCGGCAATGTGCCCTACGCCCGTACCGCCGAGATCGTGGCCTGGGCGCTGCGGGCGGTGCCCCGGCTGACCTCGGCGACGCTGCTCACCCAGGCGGAGTACGCCCGTAAGCGCACCGGGGACTACGGCCGCTGGTCCCTGCTGACCGTACGGTCCTGGCCGGAGGTCGAGTGGCGGCTGTGCGGGCGAGTGGCGCGTAGCGCCTTCCGGCCGGTACCCGCGGTGGACGGCGGGATCCTGCGGCTGACCCGGCGGCCGCGCCCGCTGCTCACCGACCCGGCGGCCCGGTCCGCCTACGCGGACCTGGTCGAGCTGGGCTTCACCGGGGTCGGCGGCTCGCTCCACGCGTCACTGCGCCGGGTCTGCCCCGCCCGCGCGCTCGACCGGGCGTTCCGGGCGGCCGGGCTGGGGCGGGACGTGGTGGTGGCGTATGTGACGCCGGAGGAGTGGCTGGTCCTCGCTCAGGAGTTGACCGAGGTGGTGGCCGGAAGGCGTTCTTCGGCCGTTTCGAAGGAGTTGATGGTGCGGGTGAAGTCCCGGGTGGACAAGAGCAACTTGTAGATGATGGCCAGCTCGAAGACGAGCAGCAGCGCACCCGATACGACGGTCGTCGCCACCACCGCGTCGACGGCCGGGCCGATGATGAACACGCCCATCTGGAACTCGATACCGCTGATGAGATGAGCGCGGACGCGGTGGCGCTGCAGGAAGTTCCGGCACCGGACCCACCACGGGAAGCGGCGCCGGAACTCCTGGTGCAGATCGACGACGGCGGGGCGGCGCGGGGCCGGTACCCGGGCCGAAACCGGGGCGACCGTGGCTTCCAGGGCCGCCACCGGCTCCCGAGGAGCGACGGGCTCCAAGGGAGCCACCGTGTCGCGGTCCGTCTCCAGGTCGGCCTCGGGGTTCTCCCGCAGCAGGTCCTCCATGAAGGCCAGTTCGGCCTGGTTCTCGGCCTTGCGGGCCGCCCGCATCCGGGCCTTGATCTGCTTGCGCATCCCGTGCCGGATCTTGAAGATCTCCAGCGAGTCGATGTAGCGCAGCGCGTCCAGGGAGGCGACGGCCAGCGCCAGCCACAGATACAGGACGTCATCCGTGCGCGCGTACTGACCGCCCATCAGGGCGACCGAGCACACCAGCACCCGGATACGGTCGAAGACGAAGTCCAGCCAGGCCCCGAAGACCGAGCCGGTGCCGGTCAGCCGGGCCAGCTTGCCGTCCATGCAGTCGAAGATGAAGCTCACGTGGTAGAGCACGGCCCCGAGCAGCAGCCATCTCCAGTCGCCCTGAGCGAAGCACGCGGCGGAGCCGAGGCCCACCAGGAACGCACCCCAGGTGAGCTGGTTGGGGGTGGCTCGGGTGTACCTGGCGATCCAGCGGACCAGCGGTGTGGCCACCGGGTCCACCAGCATGACGGTCCACCACGCGTCTCGCTTCTTCTCGGTGATCCGGCGGACCTCGGCGAGCGGCGGTATGTCTCGGGGCATGGTCAATCTTTCTGGCATTAGACATGAGTTCACCTGAAGGTAAGAAGCCGTTAAGGGAAGAGACAAGATCGGGCAAGGGCAACCTTTGTCAGGGGTTAACGGTCTACTGGGGGGACCGGGTCCATGGCACGGTCAGGTGCGTTGGCGGCGAGGCCGCCGCGATGACCGACGTGTGGCGATTCCTGCCACCGGCAGCGGGTCCTATCGCTGTAACGGGTCCTACCGCTGGTAGCGGGCGAGCACCAGGTTCCCGTCGTCGACCAGCCGCTCCCGCAACTCCCCCATGCCGATCGCCCCGCTGTAGTACTCCTGCAGCGCCGGGGTGGCCACCTTGTCCTTCCACTCCGGGTAGCCGCGCACCGTCTGCGCGGGCGCCGGGCGCAGCTTTCCGGCCAGGGCGGTGCCGGTGGCCCAGCCGTGGCGGCGGGTCCGCAGGGCGGGGTCCCGCAGCGCGGTCCGGCCCGTGGGGAGCATCCAGTCGCCCCGGGCGAGCCGCACCATATGCGGCGGGCGCAGGAAGAAGTCGATGAAGCGGGCCGCCTCCCGCTGGTACGGGCTGTCGGCGGCGATGGACAGCGTCTGCGGGCTCACCCCCTGCCGCTGGTCGCCGTCGGGCCCGGCCGGGGACGGCAGTACGGTCCAGGCGAACCCCTTGGGCGCCTGCTGCGCGATCTGCTGGCGGTAGGAGAAGCCGAGCGGCACCATCGCGTACTTCCCGCCGAAGAAGCCGGGGAGGGTGTCGGAGCCGCCCATGCCGAGAGTGGTCCGCGCGGCGGTGCGGTCGCCGCCCAACTGGTCGTGGATGACGCGGGGCACCCGCTGGTCTGCGGCGTCGAACCGGACGGTGACCTTGCCGTCCGCGCCCCGGTGGAAGACCTTGCCGCCGGTGGAGAGCGAGAGGTTGAGGGTCGCGGAGACGGGCTCCTTGAGCGGCCAGGCCACGCCGTACGCCCCGTCCCGGGTCAGCTCCTCGGCCGCGTCCTCGAACTCGGCCCAGCTCCAGGGCCGTTCGGCGGTGGGGATTCGCAGCCTGGCCCGGTCCAGCAGCGTGCGGTTGGCGATGAGCACGCGCGGCTCCTGGAGGAACGGCACACCGTGGACGCCGCCGTCGAAGGTGGCGGTCTGCCAGGTCCGGGGCGGGATCTCGTCCTTGAGCCGCCGGGGCAGCAGGTCGGTGAGATCGGCGAGATAGCCGCCGTAGGCGAAGTCGGCGAGGTCGTCGGTGGCGTCATGGATGATGTCGGGCGCCTCACCGCCCTCGAAGGAGGTGAGCAGCTGGTCGTGGACGCCGTCCCAGCTGCCTTGGACGTACTCGACCCGGATGTCGGGGTGGGCCGCGTTCCACTCCCCCACCAGCTGTTTGTTGGCCGCCACCGATTCCTGCTGCCAGGCGAGGGACTGGAAGCGCAGGGTGATCCGGCCGCCGGTCGCCCGCCGCCGCTCGGGCGCGCAGCCGGACAGCAGCGCCCCGGTGGCGGACGCGGCCAGCAGCGTCCGGCGGCGCATCAGTGCTTCACCGCCCCGGCCAGGGTGCCGCTGGTGATCCGGCGCTGGATGAGCGCGAACAGTACGAGCGAGGGCAGCGTCGCCAGCAGTGAGGCGGCGGCGAGCGGGCCGAGATCGGCGACGCCCTCGGTTCCGATGAAGTGGGTGAGGATGATCGGCATCGTCTGTTTCCGCGGGGACTTGAGCAGGACGAGCGCGAAGAAGAACTCGTTCCAGGCGGTGATGAACGCGAAGAGGGCGGTGGCCACGATGCCGGGAGTCAGCAGCGGCATGGTGACGGAGATCAGCACCCGCAGTCTGCCCGCGCCGTCCACGGCCGCGGCCTCCTCCAGCTCGCGCGGTACGGCCCGGGCGTACCCGGCAAGCATCCACAGGGCGAACGGCAGGGACCACACCACATACACCATGATCAGCCCGGAGAGGGAGTCGATCAGGCGGACCTCCTTGAGCACCAGGAACAGCGGAATGATCACCAGGACGAAGGGGAACGCCTGGCTGACCACGATCCAGCCGGTGGCGGCCCGGGACAGCGAGGAGCGGTGGTGGCGGGCCATCACATACGCCATGGGGGTCGCGATGACGACGGTGATGACCGCGGCGGCGAGGGAGGCGATCAGGCTGTTGCCCGCGGACCGCAGCAGCGGCTGCTCATCGAACGCCTGGCGGAAGTTGTCGAGGGTGGGATGGTCGGGGATCCAGCCCGGGTGGAGGCTCGCCAGCTCGCGCGGCGGCTTGAACGCGGTGGAGACCAGCCACAGCAGGGGGAAGGCGAGGAAGACCAGATAGCCGAGGAGGGCGAGGTACTGGCCGGTGCGCGCCGCGC
>NZ_JAAAYH010000253.1:0-13204 GCF_018035285.1 Streptomyces sp. MK37H
GGGCGGCCCCACGCTGCTGGCGGAGTTCGCGGCGGCCGGGGTGCTGGACGAGCTGTGTCTGGCGGTGGCCCCCCTGGTCACCGCGGGGGACGCGAAGCGAATCATGAACGGCCCCGTGCTGGGGGAACCGGAACGCTTCACTCTCGCTTCCGTTCTGGAGGAAGCCGGGTTTCTTTTCACCCGCTACCGTCGGATTTACCAATAACTCATAAAACGTCTGTAAACCCGCGAATGGGATCGCGAAGGAGAAGGGCATCCGCCGTGTTCACGAGCGTATTGATGATTGAGAAGCCCCTGACCCCCGCCGACGTGGAATTCGTCACCACCCTGCACGGCGATGACCCGGTCTCCTTCGTCGTCCTGATGCAACCCCGGGGCAGCAAGGACCGGCTGCTGCGCGCGATCGACGACATCGCCCTCGGCGAGCTGGAGCAGGCCGCCCAGGAGGGGGAGGAGCCGGAGGGCAAGGAGGCGCTGGAGCCCGCCGAGCGGGCGCTGGCCCACTCGGTGGCGGCGCTCGAGGCGGCCGGGAGCCGGGCCCGGGGCCATGTTGTCCAGCGCCATCCGCTGGAGGTGTTGCGCGGGGTGGTGGAGGAGACCCGGGCCGATGAGGTGATCGTGCTCACCGCCCCGCACTTCGTGGAGGAGTTCTTCCACAGGGACTGGGCCTCGCGGGCGCGCCACAAGGTGGGGGTGCCGGTGCTGAAGCTCTTCTCGCACGCGGTGGACGAGGACCAGCCTTCGGCCGGCGGCTGAGCCGCGGCCCGGCCCCGGTCCCGGTGGCCATCAGCTGAGCCCCGGTCCCGGCCCCGGCCCCCGCGGCCATCGGCGGGGGCGGGCCGCCGGGGGTGCGAGAATCGGGCCGACAGCACACACCGCGAACCAGGGGAGACCCGTACATGGCACCGGCCGGCACCGCCTCCGACACGCTGGATCGACCGCACTTCATCGGCATCGGCGGCGCCGGGATGTCGGGCGTGGCGAAGGTCCTCGCCATGCGCGGGGCGCGGGTCTCGGGCAGCGACACCAAGGACTCGCCGATCGTCGGCGCGCTGCGTGAACTCGGCGCGACGGTGCACATCGGCCACTCCGCCGGGAACCTCGCCGCCGACGCCACCAGCGTCGTCGTCTCCAGCGCCATCCGCGACGACAACCTCGAGCTGGTCACGGCGCGGGAGCGCGGCATCCCGGTGGTGCACCGCTCCGACGCGCTCGCCGCGCTGATGGACGGCTCCCGGCCGATCGCGGTCGCGGGCACCCACGGCAAGACGACCACGACCTCGATGCTGGCCGTCTCGCTGCGCACCCTCGGCCTCGACCCGTCCTACGTCATCGGCGGCGATCTGGACGCCCCCGGCTCCAGCGCCCTCCACGGCGAGGGCGAGATCTTCGTCGCCGAGGCCGACGAGAGCGACCGCAGCTTCCACAAGTACGCGCCCGAGGTGGCGATCATCCTCAATGTGGAGCTCGACCACCACGCCAACTACGCCTCGATGGACGAGATCTACGAGTCGTATCAGACGTTCGTCGACCGGGTCCGACCCGGCGGCGCGTTGGTGATCTCCGCCGACCACCCCGGTGCCCGTGAGCTGACCGCCCGGGTCAGCGGGCGCGACGGGCTGCGGGTGCTCACCTACGGCGAGGACGCGGGCGCGGACGTGAGGGTCCTGGCCATCGAGCCGCACGGGCTGACCAGCGAGGTCACCGTACGGCTCGCGGAGTCCCTGGGCGGTGCGGAGCTCACCTTCACCGTCTCCGTCCCCGGCCGCCACTACGCGCTCAACGCCGTGGCCGCCCTCACCGCGGGCGCCGCCCTCGACGTCCCGGCCGCCGAGCTGGCCCCCGCCCTCGCCTCGTACACGGGCGTCAAGCGGCGGCTCCAGCTCAAGGGCGTCGCGGCCGGGGTGCAGGTGATCGACTCCTACGCCCACCACCCCACCGAGATCGCCGCGGACCTCGAGGCGATCCGCGGCGGCGCCGGGGAGGGCCGGGTGCTGGTGGTCTTCCAGCCGCATCTGTTCAGCCGCACCCAGGAGCTGGGCACCGAGATGGGCGAGGCGCTCGCGCTCGCCGACGCCTCCGTGGTCCTGGACATCTACCCCGCCCGCGAGGACCCGGTCCCCGGCGTCACCAGCGCCCTGATCATCGACGCCGCGGCCCGCCGCGGGGCGGATGTGACCGCCGAGCACGACCGGGGTGCGGTGCCCGAGCTGATCGCCGGAATGGCGAAGCCCGGTGACCTTGTTCTCACCATGGGCGCCGGAGATGTGACGGACCTCGGTCCGGAGATCCTCGCCCGTCTGCAGAGCCCGGAGAACTGAGGAGGTCCGTCCCCATGGCGTACGAGATCGACAAGCCGGAGGAGCAGTGGCGCGCGGAGCTGACTCCGCAGGAGTACCACGTCCTGCGGGAGGCCGGTACCGAGCGTGCCTTCACCGGTGAGTACACCGATTCCAAGACGGTCGGCGTCTACTCCTGCCGGGCGTGCGGGGCGGAGCTCTTCCGCTCGGAGACGAAGTTCGAGAGCCACTGCGGCTGGCCGTCGTTCTACGACCCGGCGGACAGCTCGGCCGTGGAACTGATCGAGGACCGCTCGCACGGCATGGTCCGCACCGAGGTGCGGTGCACCCGCTGCGGTTCGCATCTGGGCCATGTCTTCTCGGGCGAGGGCTACCCCACCCCGACCGACCAGCGGTACTGCATCAACTCCATCTCGCTGCGGCTGAGCCCCGAGGAGAGCTGAGCCCGCGGAGAGGCTCAGGCGCCTCGGCCTGAGCCTGGGGCTCCTCAGCGTGAGCCTCGGGCTCCTCAGGGCGCCTCGGCACGAGCCTCGGGCTCCTCAGCTCCTCAGCGTGAGCCGCAGCGCAGCACGGCGGCGGTCTCGGGCGGCAGTCTCAGCATGCCGTCCGGGCCCGGCAGCTCGATCCGCCGCCACGCGGCCACCACCTCGGTGACCTCTCCGGTCCGGGGCCCGAGCCAGGTCTTGACCGGCCGGTCGCCCGGGTTGAGCAGGACCCGCAGCGGGCCGCGCTGAAAGCTGAAGCAGCCGTCCGAACCGGAGGACAGGCCCGTGTACGACCAGGTCGGGTCGGTCAGGGCCGGTTCGGCGCGGCGCAGCGCGATCAGTCGGCGGTACCAGTCGAGCAGCGCCCGGTGCGGCTCCCGCTCCGGCTCCCGCCAGTCCAGGCAGGACCGCAGCCGGGTGGCCGGGTCCTGGGGGTCAGGCACATCCCCCGCCGCCCAGCCGTGGGCGGCGAATTCCCGGCGGCGGCCGGACCGCACCGCCTCGGCCAGCTCCGGATCCTGGTGGTCGGTGAAGTACTGCCAGGGCGTGCGGGCGCCCCATTCCTCGCCCATGAAGAGCATGGGGGTGAAGGGCGCGCACAGCACCACGGCCGCCGCACAGGCCAGCAGCCCGGGGGAGAGCCGGGCGGAGAGCCGGTCGCCGATCGCCCGATTGCCCACCTGGTCATGGGTCTGGGCGTAGCCGAGCAGCCGGTGCGCGGGGGTGGTGTGGGTGTTCAGCGGACTGCCGTGGCGGCGGCCCCGGAACGCCGAATGGGTGCCGTCGTGGAAGAAGCCGCCCATCAGCGTCTTGACCAGGGCGCCGGGCCCCTCGGCGGCGAAGTCGGCGTAGTAGCCCTGTCGCTCACCGGTGAGGAATGTGTGCAGGGCGTGATGGAAGTCGTCGTTCCACTGCGCGTGCAGACCATGGCCGCCCGCCTCGCGCGGGGCGGTGGTGCGCGGATCGTTGAGATCGGACTCGCCGATGAGGAACAGCGGACGGCCGGTGCGGGCGGCCAGCGCGTCCACGGCGGCCGACAGCTCGGCCAGGAAGTGCCGGGCCCGGGTGTCGCGCAGCGCGTGCACCGCGTCCAGCCGCAGCCCGTCGAGGCGGAAGTCGCGCAGCCAGGAGAGCGCGCTGCCGATGAAGTACGCGCGCACCTCGTCGGAACCGGGCGCGTCCAGGTTGACCGCCGCGCCCCAGGGGGTGTGGTGGGTGTCGGTGAAGTACGGGCCGAAGGCAGGGAGGTGGTTGCCGGAGGGGCCCAGATGGTTGTGGACCACATCGAGGACCACGCCGAGGCCGTGCCCGTGCGCGGCGTCCACGAAGCGCGCCAGCCCCTCCGGCCCGCCGTACGGTTCGTGCACCGCCCAGGGCGCCACCCCGTCGTACCCCCAGCCATGGGTCCCGGGGAACGGGCAGACGGGCATCAGCTGCACATGGGTGATGCCCAACCCGGCCAGGTGCGGCAGCTGCTCGGCCGCCGCGTCAAAGGTGCCCTCATGAGTGAAGGTGCCGATGTGCAGCTCGTAGAGGACCGCGCCGGGCAGCGGCCGCCCGAACCACTCCCGCTCCCAGCGGAAGCGGGAGTGGTCGACCACCGCGCTCAGCCCTTCCGGGCCGTCCGGCTGGCGGCGGGAGCGCGGATCGGGGAGCGGCGGGCCGTCGTCGAGCGCGAAGCCGTACCGCGTGCCGGGCCCGGCCTCGGCCTCGGCCCGCCACCACCCCTCGCGGTCCGGGTCGGGCTCCATGGGGCGGTCGCGCCCGTCCACATGGAGCCCGACCCGCCTGGCGTGCGGCGCCCACACCTCGAACAGCACTGGCGTCTCCTCACCTCGACCTGGCTACGGTCCTCGACCATGCTGCGGGACGCGGCGCCGGCGGCGCAGCAGGACGACATCGGTCAGTGGCAGGGATCGGTCAGCGGCAGGGCGACACCGGTCAGACGAGGTTGATGCGCTCCTGGGTGATGGGATACCCCGCCCTGGCGAAGTGCGCGGCCATGGGGAGGTTGGGCTGGTCCGTCGCCGCCGCGATCTTCGTGGCCCCCCGTTCCACCAGGTCGTGGGTGCACTCCACGAGCAGGTCGTACGCGTAGCCGTGGCCGCGCTGCTCGGCGACGACCCCTATGAAGCCCACGCAGGGGCCCGACGGATTGTGCGCGGGCACCTGGATGCCGACCAGTTCGCCCTCGGGCGTCCAGGCCAGCCGCCGCCACTCGCGCGGCGACGGGCACCAGGAGAAGAAGTCCATGAGCTCCCGCACCGCGGCGTCGGCCCCTCCTCGTTCGATGGCGCGCCGGTCGTGGGCGTCGAGCGAGCCCGGCATGATGCGGCGCAGCACGTCCTCGACCGCCGCGTCATCGGGCTCCGGCCGGAACTCCAGCCGCCCCGGGCGGGCAGGCAGTCCGCACTCCGGCGTCCACTCGTAGCGGTAGCGCTCGACCAGGGGCTCGAGCCCGCCCGCCACGGCGGCGTCGACACGGGCCTGGGCGGCGGCCCGCACCTCGGGCCGGTCGCGCCAGCCGGGCGGGGCCAGCAGGCTGTACTCGGCGCGCAGCGGTGCGGTGCGCAGCAGTTCGGCGGCGGCGTCGGCCTCGCCCTCGGCGAAGTCGAACCAGTCCAGGGCGATGGGCGCGGAGTCCTCCGGCCCGGCCCACCACGCGGCTCGGGCCACGACCCGCCCCTCGCGCAGCGCCACCCAGGTCCAGTCGGGGCGGTACTCGCCGCCCTGGCCGACGGTGGCGTAGGCGTGGCCGAGGGCGCCCCGGCCGACGAGCGCGGGCACGTGCAGGTCATGGAACAGATGGGCGTCGCCCTCGGTGAGGGGACGGATGACCAGATCGGTCATGGAATTCCTTCCAGGAGAGTGATGCGCTCCCGGTCGGATGCCTGATCGAACGATGTGTGATCAGACGGGGATACGCCCGGGGGACAGGGGGCGGGAGCGCGGAAACGTCGTGATGTCCATTGCTCTCGCCTCCTTCCTCGATCAAGGGCGTGCCCGCACTCTATGGGCCCCGATGTCTCCGTGTCCACGCAATATTTCCGGGCGGGGCCGGTCTGCCGCCCGCGAGGGGGAAGGAGCGGCAGACCGGCGAGCGGGATGAGGTGCACCTGACAGATCACTGAGCGGGTCGGAGCACCTGCGTGGACCGGTGACCGCGACGCAGCCGCGGATGAACGACCGCACCTCGCGGCACTTCCCGCGAAGCGCTTAGTGCACCATGCAGATCGGCGCGGCCGTTGTGTCCGGAGAGCCGCCGCCGGCCGTATAGCCGAAGGTCGTCGACGCCCCGGTGGCCAGTGAACCGTTCCAGTCGGCGCTGGTGACCGAGGCCGAGGAACCGGTGGTGGACAGCTTGCCGTTCCATACGCTGTCGATCCGCTGCCCGGACGGCACCGTCCAGTCGACCATCCATGAGGAGATGGGTGTGGCACCGGAGTTGGAGACCGTCACCTCGGCCTGGTAGCCGCCGTTCCAGGTGCTGGTCACCTTCTGGGTGGCGGCGCAGGAGGCCGTCGGCGGGTTGCCCGGCGGGTCCGTGGGGTCGTCACCGCCACCGCTGGTGGCGCCCGGGACCGTCACCTCGCCGTTGCCGCCGTCGAAGACCACGTCGGAGCAGCTGTAGAAGGTCTCCTGGCTGTCCGAGCGCGTCCACACGGTGTAGATGATGTGGCGTCCGCTCTTACCGGAGGGCAGATTGGCCGTCCAGGTGTACTTGCCGTCCACCGTGCCGACCTGACCGGACAGCGGCGGGTTCGTCACCGTGTTGAACGGCTGGTCCTCCAGGTCGTTCCAGGTGAGCGGCTTGGTCGGGTCGATGGGGCTCTTGGTGACATAGCTGCGGAACGACCCCGGGTGCGCGGCCCAGGCGTTGTACGAGAACTGCATCGACTTGCCGGACGTCAGATGGGTCACCGGCCAGTCCTTGCTGCCCAGGTCGAAACCGGAGAAGTCATAGACGGTGGCCGCGCCGCTGCACAGCTTGCCGTCCGGGATGAACCCCTTGGTGCGGCCCGCGCCGTCCGAGCGGAGCACCGCGAACCAGTTGTAGAAGGGCGTCGCGCCGCTCTTGTCGTACGCGGCCTTGCACGCCGGGTTGGTCGGCTTGACCTCACCGGTCGAGGACAGGCTGTACTTCCAGCAGAGATAGGTGCGGCTGCCCGGCGCCATCGGTGCGCCATGTGCGGAGGCGCTGCCGCCGGAGAAGAAGACAAGGCCCAGGGCGGGCAGGACCGAGAGCAGGACCAAAGTTACGGACCTGCGCGCGCGGGAACCGCCCGGCGGGCGTGCGGATGAGGCGAGTGCCAGTGATCGTCGAGGCATTGCGCGTGCTTTCCCTTCGACGTGAACGGGTCAGGAACCGTCGGCGTGGGAGCGCTCCCAATTTCTTGCTGAACGTAGCGCGCCGCCGGGCAGCTGTAAATGCTTCAGGACATGGAGGCCGCAGGCTTTCTGGCGGGCCGTCAGGCAGGGTTGTGGACGGGCCGTTCATCAAGAGATCCCAAGGTGGGCATCGCACCGTCACATTCGGATCACGTCGGCTGATGGCGGAAGCGGTCGCATGTGAAGATCGGCAACTTCACAGCCGTCGTACGAGGTGGTCCTTGCCGTGAGCCTTCGCCGAACGGTCCTACCGGCCGTGCTGGTTGTTATCCCGTTCCTGGCACTGATGCTGGGCGTCTTCGTGCTTGTCTCGTCGCAAAGTACCGAAGACCGGGAGAAGCGGTACCGCCAGGTCCTCGAGGACCCGACCCCGAGTGCCCAGGACGTCACCGAGGTCGCCGGCGCCCCGTCCGACGTCGTCAGCGGCGAGGACGGCTCCACACTGCTCAGCTACTTCGCGGCCGACGTGGAGGACGACGAGGGTTTCGCCGCGAGCGCCTGGCGTCTGTACGGTCCGGACGGTGATGTCCTGGCCGAGGACGCGTACCACACGGACAGCTGGGAGGCGGGGGGCTCCTCCTCCACGTCGTTCACCGCCGTCCCCGGCGGTTTCCTCCACTTGTCCGATGCCACATACCCCGAGGATGACGGGGATTTCTTCCTCGACCCGCGAGGAAAACGGCACCCCGTGCGGTCATCGCACACGGCCCTCGGCTTCAGGACCGGTGATGTGGTGTTGTCCTTGCCCTACGGGGATCCGAAGATGCTGTTCCGGCCCTCCCAGCGCACCGTGGCCCCCGCCAAGGGGCTGCCCAGGACCCGCGACCTCGACTCCTACGTCGTCGAGGACCGGGGCACCGTCTTGGGAGTCCAGGTTCCGGAGGACGACGGGCCGAGTCGGGGGGTGCGGCGCCGGGGCGACCGGCAACGGTCCCAGGAGCTTCCCTACCGGGCCACCGTCAGGGACGGGGATCTCGCGACGCGGGGCGACAGCGCGGCCGTCGCTCTGCAGAAGTCCGCCGATGGTTCCGACCGGAGGCTCGTCGCCCTCTTTCTGACGACGGACAACGGCAGAAGGTGGACGACCCTGCGGAACTCTGCCCATGTGCCGTTGGACGTCTTCACGCCAGGCGGAGACGAGGTCACCGTGGAGATACTCGCCGACGGCCGGGTTCTTCTCGATCAGGGGGGCGATACCTCTCTGCTCGCGGACACTTCCCACGACAACACCTTCCACCGGGTCACCAAACCGGCCGAGTTCGTCCGTGTTCTGGCCAGAGGAAACACCCTCTACGGCATCGCCGACGCCGAAGACCCCAGCTATGACCTCGTCCGAGGTGAGGGGCTCTGGCTCTCCCGGGACGGTGGACACACCTGGTCCCGCTTCCCGGACGGCGATGACGACTAGCCGCATGTCGTCGAGGCCGGTCTGAGCGAATGGTCGGTGCACGGCCCACGGCCATGCCGGCGGGGCGTCAGCTCGCCTTTCCGGTACGGACCAGCAGCGCCGCCGGGAGCCGGTCCAGCAGCTCGCCGAGTGGGCATGCTCCCTCGGCCGTCCGCCCGGTCAGCAGGTCCCGCCAGCGGCCCGGTGGCAGCGGCAGTCGGGTGGCGCCCCAGCCGCCCGCCTCCGCCAGCCGCCGCGACAGCCGGGTGACCACGGTGACGGCGCCGCCGTGTGTGCCGTCCGTGCCGTCCGTGCTGTTGTCTGTCCGTAAGAAGGCCACGCAGTGCTCGGCCGACGGACCGGAGGCGAGCAGCGGCGTATACGAACTCCCAGGGCCGAACCACCCAGGATGCTCCCGGCGCAGGTTCAGTGCCGCCCGGGTGAGCAGCAGCTTTTCGGCCGACGGGCCGTCCGCCGGTTCGCCGCCCAGCTCGGGCGGGCGGCGGTTGTCCGGGTCGACCAGGGCCGTATAGACGCGCTCGGTGCCCATATAGAGGTCGGGGACGCCCGGCATGGTGAGCTGGAGCAGGGCGGCGCCGAGCGCGTTGGCCCGCGCCGGTTCGTCGAGTTCGGTGCCGATCGCGGCCCACACCGACCGGTCGGCCGCGCACGGCCCGGCCTCCAGGAAGGCGGTCACCTCCTCCTCGTACGCCGCGTTCTGCTCCGTCCAGGTGGTCCGCAGCCCCGCCTCGCGCACCGCCTTGAGCACGGCCGGGACCAGCCGTTCGGCGTCCCCGTGGCCCAGCGCGAGCGCGGTCTGCCAGGCCGTCCAGGCCAGATGGGGATCGGGGGCGGCGGCCGAGCGGGTCAGCTCCTCCACCGTCCGCCCCCACCAGCCCGGGCATTCGGTGAGCACCGCGAGCCGGGCCCGGGCGTCCGCGCTGCGCTTGGTGTCATGCGTGGAGAGCGCCGTGCCGGTGGCGGGCCAGTCCCTTAGGCGCCGGGCGGCGAAGGCGTGGAACTCCTCGGGGGGCACGGCCGGCCGCCCCGGATCGCCGCCCACCTCGGCGGCCGACAGCAGCGGGGTGTAGCGGTAGAAGGCGGTGTCCTCGACCGACTTGGCGCGCAGCGCGGCCGCCGTCTGGGCGAAGCGGGCGCAGAAGTCGCGGTGGTCCGGGCCGTCCCCGAGCCAACCCAGCGCGGCGTCCCGCACCACCCGTACCACCTGGGCCTCCTGCGCCACCGTGAACGCCTCCCGGGCGTCCGCCGCCGCCGAGCGCAGCAGCACCGCGTCGGCGTCCGTCGCGGGCGGGCCGCCCACGGCGGTGTACGGACGGTAGACCGGCAGCCGCACCAGCAGCTCGCGGATCGCCGTGCGCAGCGCCCAGGGCGCGTGGTCGCGCAGCCGGGGGTCGGCCGCGCAGATGCGCGATGCGGTGCGGGTCAGCCGCTCCACCTCGGCGGCCAGCTCATGCGTGACCACCTCATGGGCGGCGCGGCGGACCGTGGCGGCCCAGTCGCCACCCAGGTCGGCCGGGGGAGCGACGAAGGCGCGGTAGAGGGCGGTCAGCTTCTCCAGTCCGTCCGGGTCGATGAAGAGCCCGTCGATGTGGTGCAACGCGTCATAGCCGGTGGTCCCGGCGACCGGCCAGGTGGCGGGCAGCCGCTCGTCCCGGGCGAGGATCTTCTCCACGACGGTCCAGCGGGCGCCACCGCCTTCCGGCGTTGTCCCCCGGCCGATGTCGCCTTCTGGCGCGGTCCAACGGCCGCCGCTTTCTGGCGTGATCCGCCGCCCGCCACCGCCTTCTGGCGTGATCCCCCGGTCGCCCTCGCCCTCTGGCGCGGCCCGCCGCCCGCCGCCGCGCTCCCCGTCTCCCGTCGCCGCCCGCACCGCCCCGTCCAGCCGCCGCAGGTAGCCCTCGGGGTCGGCGAGCCCGTCCGGGTGGTCGATCCGGAGCCCGTCCACGACCCCGTCCCGCACCAGCTCCAGCAGCGTGGCATGGGTGGCGGCGAAGACCTCCGGATCTTCCACCCGCACCGCGATCAGCTCGGAGATGGTGAAGAAGCGCCGATAGTTGAGCTCGGTGCGGGCCAGCCGCCACCAGCCGAGCCGGTACCACTGGGCGTCCAGCAGCGCGGCGAGCGGCAGCCCCTCGGTGCCGGGCCGCAGCGGGAAGGCGTGGTCGTAGTAGCGCAGCGTCCCGTCCTCGACCCGCAGCCGCTCCCACTCCTCGCCGAGCGGACCGCCGAGCACCGGCAGCAGCACCTTGCCGCCGTGGGCCCGCCAGTCGATGTCGAACCACCGTGCGTACGGCGACTCCGGCCCCTTCCGCAGCACCTCCCACAGCGGGGCGTTGAGCCGTTCGGGGGCGGGGGCAGCCATATGGTTCGGGACGATGTCGACGATCAGCCCGAGGCCGTGCTCCCGCGCGGTACGGGCGAGTGCGCGCAGCCCCTCCTCGCCGCCCAGCTCGGCCCGGACGGCGGAGTGGTCCACCACGTCATAGCCGTGGGTGGAGCCGGGCACCGCCTCCAGCACGGGGGACAGATGCAGATGGGAGACGCCGAGCGAGGCCAGATACGGCACCGCTCGCTCCGCCGCCGCGAAGGGGAAGGCGGGCTGGAGCTGGAGGCGATAGGTGGCGGTGGGTGTGCCGGGGTCAGCCGTCATATGAACGTACGTACCCACCCGGCGCGCCCTACCACAAAAAGGACATCTACTTGAGGGTTTCGATGACCCGTCGGGGTGACCTCTGAGCGGAAGGGATCGATCCGGCCAGACTGGTGGGCCGACGATGAGGGGGCTCATGGCGACCCGGAAGATCCTGAAGATCAAGCTGGAGATCGAGGTCAACGAGAAGGTGAGGGGTAGGAGCGCGTCAGCGCATCGGGCACGGGATCGTCGGGCGGATACGGTTCGGGCTGCATGCGACCACCTGGACTGAGGCGAAGCCCGTACCTCGCAGATACCACCCGCCGACCACATCGCCGCCCCAACTGAGCCGGTCATCCGCTGCCGCGGACCACGCTGTCTGACGGTCGGGTTCCCTATCGAACTCCGACATGAACGAAGGGGCTAACTCTTCCACCTGGCCCATGTACCAGCCGAGTGCTTCCGCTGGCGCCTCGAACGTCGCTTTGACCATTCTGGCCGGGCGGAGCAGCCAGTGCGGTACCTCCAGCGGCGGCACGTCGCTCGCCATGAAGGCGGGACTGGCCGCCGCGATCTGCTTCCACTCCTGGGGCGAGATGTCCTGTACGACGAGGTGTGGCGGTCGCCGGGCGGACTCGTCGTCGTACGTGCGGCGCTCTCCGGTCAACCGGTAGCAGTGCCAGTGAGCGGGCTTGGGCGGGGGCGGAGCCGTCATCGGAGGTACCTCCTGGTGATGGGAGCGGCCCGCCCCCTGGCGGGGCGAGGAGCCGACCAAGAGGCGGACCGCTATGGCGTCTGACGTCGGCTACCTGGCGTACTGGCGGCCGTCGTCCGAGTCGCCGGGCGTCTGGCCGCCTGGGGACGGGGCGTCCGTGTCCGGCATGGTGTCGCCGTCTTCAGGGTCCTGACGGAGGACGACATGCTGTAATCGCATTGGGTCTCCTGTGGGTTCACACGCGCAGGGGTGCCCCCGCGCGATGGCGCGGTGCTCGTCCCGCAACTGGCCTGCAAGCGGGAAGCGGGGCGGGCCTTGTTGGACGGGACTCCGGCCCGGCGGTGCAGGCCGGGACCGGAATCCCTTCACCTCTGCCTTGTCGGTGGCCGTGCCTGGCTGTACCGACCGGCAGGGAGTCTTGGAGGCGGGCCGCTGACGCCGTCGTCCGGCATGGGGCCCGGAGCACCAGCGACCCGCCTGGCTTATGGGGCGGGGGTGCTCACGAAGCAGAGCCAGACCGCGAGGATCAGTAGCGCGGGGACTAGGGCGAGCAGGAAAGCCGTCCGGGCGGCGCGGAAGGCGAGGAGCCTGGCCCGCAGAGCGATGGGCTTACGGCGGTGCCTCATCCGGCGCCTCCCGGGCTCCGCCTCTCCCGGCGGGGCGGGGGCGGCTGCTCGGGCCGCACGTGCTTGCACCGGTCACGGCCTTTTTGGTGACGCCCCCGCAGGTCCACTCGACCGTGCCGAGTAGCTGATCGGCATACAGCCGCTGCCCGCACAGGGCGCAATCCCAGCCCTCCAGTTGGGGCCCAGTCAGGGTTTCGGGGTCCGGCAGCTCGATGCCCGGGAGCAGAGAGGGCTGTGGGCAGGTCGTCATCGGGACCGCCGCTCCTCGTGCTCGGTCGCGGTCGCGCTGGCGAGGGTCCGCACGTGCCCCTTCGAATAGAGCGGCGCGTGCGGAGGGCAGGCGTACGTGATCTTCTCGATGGCGCCGCGACTGTTCTCCACCTCGACCGGGACCGGTTCATCGGTGGGCAGGTCGCATCGATAGCACAGTTGTGGGCCGTCCGGTTCCGGGCCGAGGACGTCATCGAGGGCTTGGTACAGGGCGGTGACCAGGCGATTAATGTCGGTCAGATACCGGTCCGGACCGAGAGGGATCCGCCAGTACGTGCGGTGCTCAGCGCTCCAGGAGGCGGGCGGTACGCCGAGGAGAGTGCCCTCGTCGGCCAGCTCGGTGAGGACACGCACCTGACGCATGCGCCAGGTGCGGGGG
>NZ_JAAAYH010000254.1:0-13186 GCF_018035285.1 Streptomyces sp. MK37H
ATCCCATCGTGCTCGCCTCCGGGAACCTCGGCCTGATCTCCTTCCCCGACGTACCGGGGCGGATGAGCCGCGAGCGGATCGAAGCCCGCCACCCCGCGCTGCTGCGCACACTCGCCGACCACCCCGGCGTGGGCTTCGTGCTCGTACGGTCCGAGGCGCACGGCGCGGTGGTGCTGGGCGCGGACGGGGCCGAGCACCGGCTGGACACCGGGGAGGTCTTCGGGGCGAGTCCGCTCACGGTCTTCGGGCCGGGCGCCGAGAGCGCCGTACGGCGCACCGCGCACTTCCGGAACACCCCCGACATCATGGTCAACTCCGCCTACGATCCGGCGCGCGGCACGGTGCACGCCTTCGAGGAGCAGATCGGCTCGCACGGCGGGCTCGGCGGGGAGCAGGGGCACCCCTTTCTGCTGTGGCCGGCCGGGCTGACCCCGCCGGTGGCGGCGGGGGAGGAGCTGGTCGGGGCCGAGCGGGTGCACCAGGTGCTGCGGCGCTGGCTGGAGGAGGCGGACGGGCCTCAGGTGCCGGAGGAGGAGGCGGCGGCCGCCCCCGTGGGGGTTGCGGCGGCAGAGGCCCCGGCCGCCCCGGAGGCGTCGGCGGCGCAGGCCCCGGCGGAGGCCGAGGTGCCCGCCGACCCACGGCCGACCAAGGCGTGCGACGCGGCGCGCACCGTGCAGGATTCCCGGTGGGACGGCGCCCCCGCCGCACCATTTACCGTGGTCAGCCGGGTCGTGCCGAACAAAACCCGGTAATTTGGGTGCACCTTACACCTTCTGTGACCATGTTCCTATGCACGACCAGCCCCACCCCCGCCGCTTCGGCCTGCCCACGGCGACCGCGCTCGTCATGGGAAACATCATCGGCGGCGGCATCTTTCTGCTGCCCGCATCCGTCGCCCCGTTCGGCACCCTCAGCCTGCTCGCCTTCGGCGTCCTGACGCTCGGCGCCATCGCGCTCGCGCTGGTCTTCGGGCGGCTCGCCGAGCGCGACCCGAGCACGGGCGGGCCGTACGTACACGCCCGCGCGGCGTTCGGCGACTTCGCCGGGTTCCTGTCGGCCTGGTCGTACTGGACGATGACCTGGGTCAGCAACGCGGCGCTCGCGGTGGCGGCGGTCGGCTATGTGCACGTCCTGCTCCCCGGCCATGACTCGAAGGGCGCGGACCTGGCCGTGGCGCTGCTGGCGCTCTGGCTCCCCGCGCTCGCCAACCTCGCGGGGACGCGCTGGGTGGGCGCGGTGCAGCTGGTCTCCACGGTGCTGAAGTTCATCCCGCTGCTCTTCGTCGCCGTCGTCGGCCTCTTCTTCTTCGACCCGCACAACCTCGGCTCGTTCAACGAGGGTGGCGGCAGCGCGCTCGGCGGTCTGTCGGCGGCGGCCGCGATCCTGCTCTACAGCTATGTGGGCGTGGAGTCGGCCTCGATGAGCGCGGGCGAGGTGCGGGACCCGGAGCGCAATGTGGGACGGGCGAGCGTGCTGGGCACGGTCGGCGCGGCCGTGGTCTATCTGCTCGGCACGGTGTCGGTCTTCGGCACCGTGGCCCACCAGGACCTGGTGGACTCCACCGCCCCCTTCTCGGACGCGGTCGACGCGATGTTCGGCGGGGGCTGGGGCGGCACGCTGATCGCGCTCGCCGCGGTGGTGTCCATCGTCGGCGCGCTCAACGGCTGGACGTTGATGAGCGCACAGGCCCCGTACGCGGCCGCGCGGGACGGGCTCTTCCCGGCCGCGTTCGCCACCAAGCGGCGCGGGGTGCCGACCTTCGGCGTCATCGTCGGCGTGCTCCTGGCGTCCCTGCTCACCGTCGTGAACTACACCTCGGGGTCGAGCGGGCTCTTCGAGATCCTCGTGCTGATCACCACCTTCTCGGCGACGGTCCCCTATCTGCTGGCGTCGGGCGCGCAGCTGTACTTCCTGCTGTCCGGGCGCCGCGAGGAAGTGCGCACGGGGCGCTTCGTCCGGGACCTGGTGCTCGCGCTGGCGGGCTTCGGCTTCTCGTTCTGGCTGGTCGCGGGCGCCGGATACGCGGCGGTGTACCAGGGTGTGCTGTTCCTGTTCGCCGGTGTGCTGGTGTACGTGTGGATGGCGGCGCGGCGCGCGAGCCGGGCGGGAGTCGACGACGTCACGGAGGCCGCCGACGTCACGTCGGCGGGCCCCGCGGTCACGGCCGACAGCATCGGCTGAGCGCATCGCGCCCGTATCGGGTGTAAGCAAGAGGTATGCGCGTTTCGCCGGACCTCACCCGCATCGGTGGGGAAACGCGGTCGAGCAGGGCGCTGTTCGCCGTCCCGCTCGTGCTCATCCTGGCGGTCATGCTGACCGACCTCGCGACGCCGTCGACCGTCCACCTCGGCCCCTTCCTGATCGCGGCCCCCGCGATCACCGCGTCCTTCGCGGGCGCGGGCGGAACCGCCGTGATCGGAGCCCTCGCCGTGGGGGCTCAGATCATCATCGGTGTGTTCCACGGCGGCCTGACGACCGCCAACCACCAGGCGCAGCTCGTCGCCCTGATCGTGATCTCGGGTCTGGTGACCAGCTTCCGCTACGCCACCGACCGGCACCGGCGCCGGCTGAGCCAGGTGCGCTCAGTGGCCGTGGCGGCGCAGGAGGTGCTGCTGCGGCCGCTGCCCGAACGGATCGGGGAGCTGAGGATCGCCTCGCTGTATCTCGCGGCCGACGAGGAGGCGCAGATAGGCGGTGATCTGTACGCGGCCGCCCGCACCGAGGGGGCGACCCGGCTGGTCATCGGGGACGTACGGGGAAAAGGGCTGGCCGCGATCGGTGACGCCGCCGTGCTGATCGGGGCCTTCCGGGGGTCCGCCTACCGCAAGCTCTCGCTGCCGGGCATCGCCGCGCACATGGGCAGCGCCATGTGCTGGAACTGGCAGCACATCGCCGATGACGAGCGGAATCGCCTGGAGTCCTTTGTGACCGCCGTGGTGCTTGACGTCTACGACGACGGCCCGGTGGCCGGGATGGTGAACTGCGGCCACCCCCCACCGCTGCTGCTCCACAAGGGCGAGATCGCCACGCTGGACGCGGGCGATCCCGCGGTGCCGCTGGGCCTGGAGGTGCCGAGTGAGGGGGACTACCAGGTCGAGATGTTCCGCTTCGAGTACGGCGACCTTCTGGTGCTGCACACCGACGGGGTCATCGAGGCCCGGGACGACAGCGGTGCCTTCTATCCGCTCCCGGAACGGCTCGCGGTCTGGAAGGGCGGCGGCCCGCAGTCGCTGGTGGACTATCTCCACGCCGATCTGCTCCGGCACACCGGCGGGGTCGTCAACGACGACGCCGCCATCGTGGTGATCGCCCGCTGCGCCTGAGCCGCCACGGCCGGGCCGCCGCCCTCTCCCGTTCGCCCCGTTCCCCTACCCCCTCGCCTCCGTGATCTGGACGCGTTCCCCCTGCGCCGAGGCGGCCTCCGGCGCCCGCCGGGACCACCGGCCCGCGATGATCGCGCACACCATCAGCTGCAGCTGGTGGAAGAGCATCAGCGGCAGGATCACCGGCCCGGCCGCGTCCCCGAACAGCACCGCGGCCATGGGCAGCCCCGTGGCCAGGGACTTGTTGGAGCCGCAGAAGACGATGGTGACGCGGTCCTCCCGGCGGAAGCCCAGCCGCCGTGCGGTGAACGACGTCGTGGTGAGGGCCAGCCCCAGCACGGCCGCGGCCAGACCCAGCAGCGCCAGCAGCCGGGCCGGGGTGATCTGGTTCCAGATGCCCTCCGTCATGCCCCGGCTGAACGCCGTGTAGACCACGAGCAGGATCGAGCCCCGGTCCAGCAGGGCCAGCACCTTCTTGTGACGGCCGATGAACGGCGCGGTCCAGCGGCGCAGCGCCTGCCCGGCGAGGAAGGGGAGCAGCAGCTGGGTGGCGATGGCCAGCAGTCCATCGGCCGAGAAGCGGACGTCCGAGCCGATCAGCCATGCCGCGAGCAGCGGGGTGACGATCATGCCCAGCAGGCTGGAGTACGTCCCCGCGCAGATCGCGGCCGGGACATTGCCCCGGGCGGTGGAGGTGAGGGCGACCGACGACTGGACGGTCGAGGGCACCACACACAGGAAGAGCAGACCGGTGTAGAGCTGGTCGGTGAGGAGGAACGGGGCGAGGCCGCGCGCGGCCAGCCCCAGCAGCGGGAAGAGCACGAAGGTGCTCGCGCCCACCACCAGGTGCAGCCGCCACTGCCGCAGCCCGTTCAGCGCCTCGCGGGTGGACAGCCGCGAACCGTAGAGGAAGAAGAGCAGCCCGATCGCGATGTCCGCGGCGTCACCGACGGCCGTGGCCGCCGCCCCGCTCGCGGGCAGCAGCGCCGCCAGCGCGACCGTCCCGAGGAGGGCGGCGACATAGGGGTCCACCGCCCTCCCGAGCCGGCCCGGCCATGACAGCGGCCAGGACCTCCAGCTCACATCAATCACCGCCTCCGGCCTGCCACGGCGGGTGGCCGATCTGCGGCAGCACCCGATCCGCGCCGGCGATGTCGCCTGCCACGACATCGATGGCGCCGCCGCCCCCGTCGTGGTCGCTGCCCGCCGTGCCACGGCTCAGCAGCAGGGTATTGAGGGTGCGGTCGACCTCCAGCCAGGAGTCGGCGCCGGAGTTGTCGATGACCACGAGGCCGTTGTGCTGGTCGGAGGCCGGTGCGGCCTCCTCCGGTTCGCGGTCCTCGTCGTGCGGGGTGCCCGCGGGCGGCGGCGACGCCTTGGCGGGGGCCGCGGGGCCCGCGCACAGCACGCTCGCGGTGGCCGCGAGGAGGAGCCCCACCGTGGACGGACGGATCGGAAGGATGTCCTTGCGGGGCTTACGGCGCCGGCCGGGCCCGGGGAAGGGCGAGGGCATGCGCGCGACCCTCGTCATCCGACCCTGGCGGGGCGACGGTCCCCGTGGTGCCTGCTGATGTTCCTCTCCAGCAGCTCCGTGGCGCCCTTGACCCCGATGGCCCCGGTCTCCCGGGTGTCCGGCAGCCGCCCGTCCGCCGTCTTGAGATCGCTCAGCGCACCGTCGATCGCGCCATGGGCGGCGAACAGGCACGGAGTGCTGTAGATGGCGACATCCACCCCGAGTTCGGACAGCTCGGACAGCGAGAGCCTTGGCGACTTCCCGCCCGCGATCTGATTGAACAGCAGCGGCTTGCCGCCGATGACCTTACGGACCTTGCGGATCCACTCCACGCTGCGCACCCCGTCGACGAGGACGACATCCGCGTCGGTCTCCGCCAGCGCGGCCGCCCGCCGCAGGATCTCGGACTCCTCGGTGGCGTCCGTACGCGCCACCACCACCAGGTCCTTCCGGCTGCTGAGCACCAACTGGAGCTTCTCGAGGTACTCCTCGAGCGGCAGGATCAGCTTGCCGTCGGCGTGGCCGCAGCGGCGCGGGCGCCGCTGGTCCTCCAGGATCACCCCGGAGGCCCCGGTGCGCTCCAGCCGCTGCACCACATGGCAGGCGACCTCGGGGTCCACATAGCCGTCGTCGATGTCCACGAGCAGATGGTGTCCGGGGAAGGCCAGCCGCAGCCGCTCCACGAAGGCGAGCATGTCGGGCCAGGCGATGAAGCCGATATCGGGAAGCCCGTAATGCGATGCGGCGAACCCGAATCCGGACACGAAGAAGCCGTTGTAGTGCTGTGCGGCGATGGACGCCGAGTACATGTCGTAGATGCCGATGAGAGGAGTGGTGGGGGAGGAACCGATGGCCTTTCGGAGTGCATTGCCGTAGAGCATGAGTCCCCTTGAGTTCGGTGCCTTTCGGCGTTGCATGACGGTAATACGTCTGCACGGACAGGTCTAGGGATGGCCAAGAAACGGTAAAGCGATCCGACGGGTTGAAGATGCCTGCCCCGGCTCGGGCCGGGGTCGAACGTTCCTTGAGCGCCGTGGCCCTTGTCAGTGGCCCTCGTCAGTGGCCCTCGTCATGGGTGGTCTGCGACACGCCGGGCATGCCGTGGCGATCGCCGGGTATGCGCAACAGGCCTGTCCACTGAAAAGAGTTGCTTGTGCCTGTCCAAACCGATGTCGAAGCCTCCGCGTCCGCGCCCTCCCGGCACCGCCTGCTCTGGCGCGCCGTCCAGCGACGCAAGAACCCTCCACTGCGTCGGAGCGACATCACGGTCACCGAGGAGAGGACCGTCCGGAAAGCGGTGAAGGCCGCCGCGCTGGGAAACGCCATGGAATGGTTCGACTTCGGGATCTACAGCTATCTCGCGGTCACCATCGGCAAAGTGTTCTTCCCGTCCGGCAATGGCACGGCCCAGGTGCTCTCCTCCCTGGCGACTTTCGCGGTGGCCTTTCTGGTCCGTCCGCTGGGAGGTTTGTTCTTCGGGCCGCTGGGCGACCGGATCGGCCGTAAGAAGGTCCTGTCCTTCACCATGATCATGATGGCGTCCAGCACACTCGCCATCGGGCTCATCCCCGGCTATGCCGCCATCGGCTTCTGGTCGCCCGCGCTGCTCATCCTGTTCCGTATGCTCCAGGGTTTCTCCACCGGCGGGGAATACGGCGGCGCCTCGACCTTCATCGCCGAATACGCGCCCGACAAGCGCCGTGGCTACTTCGGCAGCTTTCTGGAGTTCGGCACGCTGATCGGCTACACCTCGGCGGCCGGACTGGTGACCATCCTGACCGTGACCCTCGCCGACTCCTCGATGGACTCCTGGGGCTGGCGCATTCCGTTCCTGGCCGCCGCGCCGATCGGGCTGATCGGTCTGTATCTGCGGCTGAAGCTGGATGACACCCCCGCGTTCCAGAAGCTGGAGGACGAGGGCTCCACCATCGCGGCCGAGCGCGAAAGCCTGCCGTTCTGGCAGGTGTTCCGCACCCAGTGGCGTGCGATGGCGCTGTGCATCGCGCTGGTCGCCGCGTACAACATCACCGACTACATGCTGCTGTCCTACATGCCGACGTATCTGTCGGACACCCTCCACTACAGCAGCACCAGCGCCCTGGTCTCGATCATCATCGTGATGCTGGTGCTGATGGCGGTCATCACCTTCGTCGGCCGGTTCTCCGACCGCATCGGCCGCAAGCCCGTGCTGATGGCCGGCTCGGTCGGCTTCCTGGTGCTCGCCGTGCCGTGCTTCCTGCTCATCAAGCAGGGCGGGATCGTCCCGGTCTTCGCCGGGCTGCTGCTCCTGGGGCTGTGTCTGCTGCCGTATGTGAGCGTGATGTCCGCGTCGCTGCCCGCGCTCTTCCCGACGAATGTGCGCTACGGCTCGCTCTCCATCGCCTTCAACATCTCCGTCTCGCTCTTCGGCGGCACCACGCCGCTGGTGACCGAGGGCCTGATCAGCAGCACCGGGAACGATCTGATGCCCGCCTACTACACGATGCTCGCGGCGGTCGTCGGCATCATCGCCGCCGCCGTGATGAAGGAGACGGCCCGTAAGCCGCTGGAGGGATCGCCGCCCGCCGTGGCCACCAAGGAGGAGGCCATCGCGCTCGTGGAGTCCCAGCGGTCCTGAGTCACCCCGGCCTCCATTACCTCGGCGGTAATCGACCCCCGCGCACGGCGGCGGCAGGGTTGAGGCATCGGGTTCCGGGCCGGCGCCCTCCGGTCCGGAATCCGTTCCCACCAGGGGATTTCATGGAGGAGTGACCAGATGACGCAGTACGACACCGCCGTCGCCCGCTACTTCGAGGCATGGAACGCCACCGGCCCCGAGGCCCTCGCCAAGGCCGTGGCCGCCGCCTGGACCGAGGACGGCGGCTACACCGACCCGCTGGCGGAGGCGCGCGGCCACGAGCAGCTGGCCGCCGTCATCGCCGGGGCGCAGGAGCAGTTCCCGGGCCATGAGTTCCGGCTCACCGGCGCCGTGGACGGCCACCACGACGTGGCCCGCTTCACCTGGGAGCTGGTCTCCACGGCCGACGGCTCCGCCCCGGTCGCCGCGACCGATGTGATCACCCTGGCCGAGGACGGCCGGATCCGCTCCGTCCTCGGCTTCCTGGACCGCGTCCCTGCGAGCGGCTGAAACCGCGTCCCTACGGCCGGCTGAACCGGCCCAGGGCGGCGGCGGTCTCCGGGTCGGCCGGGAGCAAGGTCTCGATGGCCAGCTCGGAGACCGTGACGTCCATGGGGGTGTTGAAGGTCGCGATCGTCGAGATGAACGACAGCACCCGCCCGCCGTGCTCGATCATCATCGGCAGCGCGAAGGGCGGGGTGTCCCCGGCGGCCGCCGTCTCCCGGCCGCCGGTCTCGGGCAGCGGATAGGCCGCCACCTCGTCGTACAGCGCGCGCAGCGGCGAGGACCGCATCAGCGCCAGCTGCCGGTCCATCTGGTCCAGCAGATGGCCACGCCATTCGCGGAGGTTGCGGATGCGCGGGGCGAGCCCCTCGGGGTGGAGGGTGAGGCGCATCGCGTTCAGCGGGGGGCTCAGCAGATGCTCGGCCACCCCCTCAAGGAGCGCCGCGATGCCCCGGTTGGCCGCCAGCACCTCGTAGGTGCCGTCCACCACCAGCGCCGGATACGGCTCATAGCCGGTCAGCAGCCGCTCCAGGGAGTCGCGCAGGGGGCTCATCGACGGGTCGTCCACCGACCGCTCCGGGTAGTGTGGGGCGTAACCGGCGGCGATCAGCAGGGCGTTGCGCTCGCGGACGGGGATGTCGAGGTGGTCGGCGAGCCGGAGCACCATCTCCTGGCTGGGCCGCGACCGGCCGGTCTCGATGAAGCTGATGTGGCGGGCCGAGGAGTCGGCGCGCAGCGCGAGCTCCAGCTGGCTGATCCGGCGGCGGTCCCGCCACTCGCGCAGCAGTGTGCCCACCCGGGGCGGCGCGGCAGTCGTCATGACCCGAAGGTAGCCGACGCCGGGCGGGGCCCATGGCAGGGTGGAAGGGCCACCGGTCACCCGCGACGAAGGGATGTGTCATGGCAGTCGAGCCGCTCGCCGACCAGGAGATCCAGCGACGTCTGGAGCAGCTTCCCGGCTGGTCGTTCGCGGACGACCGGCTTTTCCGGACGTATGTCTTCAAGGGCCATCCACAGGCGGCCGGGCTGGTGGCGGAGATCGCCACCATCCAGGAGGAGCTGGACCACCACTCCGACCTCACCCTCGGCTACAACAAGGTGGGTGTCACGGTGAACACCCACAGCGTCGGCGGCAAGGTGACCGCGCTCGACTTCGAGCTCGCCGGCCGGATCGAGGAGATCGCCCCGCAGCACGGCGCCCGCGCCGATTGACCAGCCGCGCGGGGTCATCCCCGCGCGTGCTGGAAGCGGGCCAGCCCCTCCTGGAGGTCCACGATCGGGTCCGGGTAGTCCAGCCGGTCCCGCTCGGCCTCGGGCAGCCGCCAGGGCGTATGGACGCCGGAGCCGGTCACCCCGGCCAGCTCCGGCACCCAGCGCCGCACATACGCGCCGTCCGGGTCGAACCGCCGGGCCTGCGCCAGCGGATTGAGGACCCGGTTCGGGCGGGTGTCGGTGCCGGTGCCCGCAGCCCACTGCCAATTGAGCTGGTTGTTGGCCACATCCCCGTCCACCAGCAGCTCCAGGAAGTGCCGGGCGCCGATCCGCCAGTCCTGGTAGAGCGTCTTGGTGAGGAAGCTCGCCACCAGCAGCCGCGCCCGGTTGTGCATCCAGCCCTCGTGGCGCAGCTGCCGCATCCCGGCGTCCACCAGCGGATAGCCGGTGCGGCCCGCCTTCCAGGCCGCGACCTCCGCCGCGTCCTCGCGCCACCGGTCGCCTCGCGAGCGGTAGTCGGCGTACGAGGCGTCCGGCCGGGCGGCCAGCACCTGGTGGTGGAAGTCCCGCCAGGCCAGCTGCCGTACGAAGGCGTCGGCGCCCGCGCCGCCCGCCTCCCGCGCCCGGTGCACCAGCTCCACCGGGGACAGACAGCCGAAGTGCAGATACGGCGAGAGCCGGGAGGTGGCGTCGCCCGCCAGATCGTCCTGCCGGTCGGCGTAACTCCCCAACCCCGACCGCCACCAGGAGCGCACGCGGCGGTGGCCCGCAGTCTCCCCGCCCTCGGGCAGCCCGGGGGAGGGGCTGCCGGAGGCGAGCGAGGTGACCGCCGCCACCGGCTCCGAGCGCAGCCCGGACGGCACGCTCACCGTGCGCGGCGCACCGAGCGGCCTGCGCAGCCCGGCCCGCTGCCAGGCGCGGAAGTACGGGGTGAAGACCGCGAAGTGGTCCTTGCCCGCCGGGGTCACCTCGCCCGGCTCCACCGCCGTCACCACCGCGCCGTGCACTCGCAGCCGCCGTCCGTCCGCCTCCAGCGCCTCGCGCAGCCGCCGCTCGCGGCGGGTGGCGTAGCCGCTCACCCCGCCGGCGATGTGCACCTCGTCCGCGTCCGCCTGCCGTGCCGCCCGCAGGATCTCCGCCACCGCGTCACCCCGGCGGACCACCAGCCGTCCGTCGCGCTTGCGCAGCCCCGCGTCGAGATCGGCCAGGGCGTCCGCGAGGAACGCCACCCGGTTGGGGACCGCGAACCCCGTCCCGGCCAGGCCACGGTCCACGACGAACAGCGGCACGACCCGCTCGGCGGAGCGCAGCGCGCCACGCAGCACGGGGTTGTCGGACAGCCGCAGATCGGAGGTGAAGACGGAGAGGGACGTGCTCATCCCTCTCCCTTACCTCACCCGGCCCCGCGGATCGGCGGCTTCGTGCCCGCGTCACCCGATATCACCTGATGACGGTCGATGTCGCCCGCTCACGCCGAGGGAAACGTCAACAGGACCAGCGGATCGCTCGTCGGGGTCTTGGACCCTCCGGCGGGCTCGACCGTCACCCCCATGGCCGACGCCTTCCCGACCGCGCCGCTCATGACCGCCGCCGTGCTCCGGCCCGAGGAGTCCATCAGACCGGCGGGGCGCATGGTGCCGCCGTCGCTGAACCACAGCTGGTAGATCCGCCCGGCGGGCGGCTCGGGCAGCCCGGAGGCGAGGAACACCGCCTTGTTCAGCCCGCGCGAGACCACCACCGTGCCGGTCGAGCCGTCCGCCATCCGGCCGCTGCGGCTGTGCGCGTCGGGCGCGGCCAGCACCTGGGTCATCTCCTCCGCCTGAGCCACCCGCTGCTCGGAGCGGCGGGCCGTGTCGCGCGCGTCGGACGCCTGCCGGTACTGCCACACCGCGGCCCCGCCGCACACGGCGGCCGCGGCCACACAGGCCGCCAGCGCGAAGTTCATCGCCCGCCGCCCGGTGCGCCGCCGGGGGCCCGCGTGGGACTCCCGGGGCTCCCGCGCCGCCACCCGGGGCGGCTCCTGGCGGACCGTGGCGATCCGCCGCAGCACATCGTCCTTCATCGTCGGAGGCGGTGCCAGGGCCGTTGCCACCGCCAGCTTGGCGGCGGTCTCCCGCAGCTCCCGTACCTCCTGGCGGCAGGCGTCACAGACCGCCAAGTGCCGCTCGAACTCGCTCAACTCCCGCCCCGACAGGGCGTTCACCGCGTACGCCCCGGTCAAGGTGTGCAGATCCGCTCTGGTCATGCGCCGACCCCCATGCAGTCCCGGAGCCGGATGAGCCCGTCCCGGAGTCTGGTCTTCACGGTCCCGAGCGGCAGCGACAGCAGCTCCGCCACCTCACGGTAGGAGCGGCCCCGGTAGTAGGCGAGCGTCACCGACTGCCGCTGCAGCTCGGTCAGCGTCCGCATGCACCGGCGTACCTGCTCGCGCTCGAGCCTGGCCTCTACCTGTTCGGTCACCTCGTCGAACGCCGGGGTGCGGGACAGCAGCGCGGCGCGCTCCTCGCGGTCGGAGGCGGCCTGCGCCGAGCGCACCCGGTCCACGGCGCGCCGGTGCGCCACCGTCATGATCCAGGACATGGCGCTGCCCCGGCCCGGTTCGAACCGCGCCGCGGACCGCCACACCTCGACCAGGACCTCCTGTGTGACCTCCTCGGCCTGGGCCGGGTCGCGCAGCAGACTGCGCGTCAGCCCCAGGACCGGCCCGCTGACGGCGTCGTAGAGGGCTCCGAACGCGTTCTGGTCCCCCCGGGCCACCATCTGGAGCAACTCTTCGAGGTCCGGTCCGCGCGCGGCGGGTCCGCCGATGTACACGGGTTCTCTCACGGGCCGTCCTTCCGGGAACGATGCGGCGCACACGGAGGTGTCGTACCTCATTCGTCGCCCGGACGGGTGCGGATTGGTCAAGGTGCTCCGAACACGTCAAGGTGTGCCGGTGAACGTCAAGGTGTGCCGGTCACGTCAAGGAGTGCCGTTCGCACGCGTGAGGCCGCCGCGGTCGGCTCGACCGCGGCGGCCTCGGCGCCCGGCGTCAGCCGGTGGTGAGGGTGAGCCCGTAGGTCGTCAGGATCGGGTTCACCGGCTGGTAGTACGTCGTGCCGCCGACGGTGCAGTCGCCGGAGCCGCCGGAGGTGACGCCCTGCGCCTCGCTGCCCGAGATGAACGAGCCGCCGGAGTCGCCCGGCTCGGCGCAGACATTGGTGCGGGTGACCCCCCGGATCGTGCCCTGGGGGTACTGCACGCTGGTGTCGTGCTGCTGGATGGTGCCGCAGTGCCAGCCGGTCGTCGAGCCGGAGCGGCAGACGGACGAGCCCACCGGTGCTTCCTGGGAGCCGGTGACGGTGACGTTGGTGCCCCCGGGGCCGATCACCCACGGCTGCGGGACCCAGTCGGCGTTGGTGGCCACCCATGCGTAGTCGTTGCCGGGGAAGCTGGAGCCCTGGAAGGTGCCCTGCGCCACCCGGTTGAAGCCGGCGGTGGTGTCGCCCTGGCTGCCGCAGTGGCCGGCGGTGACGAAGCCGTTCTGCTCGGCCTTGGTCACCGAGAAGCCGATCGAGCAGCGGGCGGCGTCGTTGATGTAGAACGCCTCGCCGCCGCGCAGGTCGTACAGCGGGCTCGGCCGCTCGGCCGACTCCACGACCCGTACCACCTCGCGGTCCGCGCCGCTCGCGGCGACGAAGGCGGCCGCCTCGGTGGGCTCGGCCGACTGCACCACGACGCTGTTGGTCTTGACGTCCACGTACCAGGCGGAGGCGACATCGGTGGCCGGGGGGCGCTCGGAGGCGGCGCGGTCCAGGGCCTGCTTGGCGTCGACGAGGGCCTTGAGGCTGTGCTTGACGACGGCGGCCTTGGCGCCGCCGGCCGTGATGGTGGCGCTCTGCTCCTTGTCGGTGGTGGCCACGGTGAGTTCGGCGGTGTTGCCGGACACCCACGCGCCGCCGTAGGAGCTGCCCAGGCTCTTGCGCAGCCCAGGTTCGGCCTCTCCGGCCTGGTACTCGTTGGATATCCGCATCCGCG
>NZ_JAAAYH010000255.1:0-13152 GCF_018035285.1 Streptomyces sp. MK37H
CGACCCCACCCCTCGTACGGTCGATCTGCCCACGTACGCCTTCCAGCACCAGCGCTACTGGATGAACGCCTCGGGCGCGACCGGTGACCCCAGCGGCTTCGGTCTGGTCGCCGCGGACCATCCGTTGCTGGGCGCCGCCGTGGAGCTGGCCGATGGGAGCACCCATCTGCTCACCGGGCGCATTGCGGCCGGCGGCGGTGACGGCTGGCTCGGCGAACACATCGTGGCGGAAGCTGCCCTGGTCCCGGGCGCGGCCCTGGTGGAGTGGGCGTTGCGAGCGGCCGACGAGGTCGGTTGTGGTGGGGTCGAGGAGCTGGCGCTGCAAGTGCCGTTGGTGCTGCCCGAGTCAGGCGGACTGCGCATCCAGGTGGCGGTGGGCGCCGTGGCGGAGGACGGGCGGCGCGATGTGCGGATCTACTCCCGTCCGGATGGCGAGGCCGAGTCGGGTGCCGATGTGGGCTGGGTGTGCCACGCCGAGGGGGTGCTGCGTCCGGCACCGGAAGGCGCGGACCGGTCGGCCGAGGGACTGGGGGGCACATGGCCTCCGGCGGGTGCGCAACCGGTTGATCTGGAGGGGTTCTACGAGCGCTCCGCGGCGGCGGGCTATGCGTACGGGCCATCGTTCCAGGGGCTGCGCGCCATGTGGCGGGACGGTGCGGACCTGCTGGCCGAGGTGGCGCTGCCCGAGGCGGCGGGCGACGCGGACGGGTTCGGCATTCACCCGGCGCTGCTCGACGCGGCCCTGCACCCCGCCCTCCTGCTCGACACGGAGTCCGAACAGGAGCGGGACGGCGGTCAGGTGTGGCTGCCGTTCGCCTGGAACGGGGTGTCGCTGTGGGCCGCTGGAGCGAGCACCGTACGCGTTCGGCTGTCCCCGCATCGGGACGGGGCCGAGGGCGAGCGCGGGCTGCGGCTGGTGGTGGCCGATGCCGTGGGCGACCCCGTTCTGACCGTCGACTCCCTGGTGACGCGACAGGCGGCCATGGAGCAATTGCGGGCCGGGGCGACGCGTGGTGCGGACGGTCTGTTCGTCCTCGACTGGACCCCACTGCCGCGGCCGACTCGGACCGACGAGCCGGTGGCCGATCGCGACAGCTGGGCGGTGCTGGCGGTCGAGGGTGCTGGCCCGGATCTGGAGGCGTTGCTCGCGAGGCTCGATGACGGGGAACCGGTCCCGGCCGTGGTGCTCGCCGAGTTCCCGCGCCCGGAAGCCGTTGCCGATGCCGACGTCGTGGCCGGCCTGGCGACTGCCGGTCTGGCGATGGCCCAACGGGCTCTGGCGCTGGTGCAGCAGTGGCTTGCCGAGCCCCGGCTGACCGACGCCCGGTTGGTCGTGGTGACGCGTGGCGCGGTCGCCGTTGCCGATGCCGAGGACGGTATGGATGTGGCCGCCGCCGCGCTCTGGGGTCTCCTGCGGAGCGCTCAGGCGGAGAACCCGGGGCGCTTCCTACTGCTCGATCTCGACCTCGACCCGGCGGCCGATGCGAGCGCGGACAACGTACGGGACGCCGTCGCGCGGGCAGTGGGCCTGGACGAGCCGCAGGTGGCCGTGCGGGATGGACGGGCGTGGGTGCCACGGGTGATCCGTGCCTCCGCCGACAGCGGTCCGGAGGGGCGGGGCGCCCCGGTGGCGCTCGACCCCGACGGCACCGTGTTGGTGACGGGGGGCACCGGCACCCTCGGCGGCCTGGTGGCCGAACATCTGGTGCGCACCTGGCAGGTCGGCCATCTGC
Source organism: Streptomyces sp. MK37H (assembly GCF_018035285.1). Taxonomy (NCBI): domain Bacteria; kingdom Bacillati; phylum Actinomycetota; class Actinomycetes; order Kitasatosporales; family Streptomycetaceae; genus Streptomyces; species Streptomyces sp. MK37H. The sequence continues at coordinate 1,734 of NZ_JAAAYH010000255.1, forward strand.
TCCTGGTGAGCCGTCGCGGTCCGGACGCCCAGGGAGCCGGCGAACTGGCAGCTCATCTCGAAGAGTTGGGCGCGCGGGTGCGGATCGCCGCCGTGGACGTCAGGGACGAGTCGGCGGTGACCGAACTCGTGGCGGGGATCGACGCCGACCATCCGCTGACCGGTGTCATCCATGCCACGGGGCTGCTCGACGACGCGATGGTGACCTCCCAGACACCCGAGCGGCTGGCCCGGGTGTGGGCGGCCAAGGCGATGGGCGCGGCGCATCTGCACACCGCCACCGCCGACCTTCCGCTGTCCCTGTTCGCGATGTTCTCGTCGGCCGCCGGGGTCCTGGGCAGCCCGGGCCAGGCCAACTACGCGGCGGCCAACGCCTTCTGCGACGCCCTCGCCGCCCACCGTCAAGCCCATGGCCTCCCCGGGCTGTCGGTGGCCTGGGGCCTGTGGGCCCAGTCCAGCGAGCTGACCGGAAAGCTCGCCGCGACGGACCGGGCCCGGATGTCCCGCTCGGGCATCACCGCGATGTCCAGCGAGAAGGCGCTGGGCCTGCTCGATGCCGCCTGTGCGCAGGGCAGCTCCCTATGTGTCGCCGCCGCCGTCGACACGGCCGGGGTGGCTCGTCAGGATCTTCCGCCGGTGCTGCGGGGGTTGGTGTCCGGCCGGACCGTGCGCCGGATGGCGGCCGGTGAGACGGGGACGTCGGGGTTGGCTGCTGAGTTGGTGGGGTTGGATGCGGCTGGTCGGTTGGATGTGGTGGTGGAGGTGGTGCGGGGTGGTGTGGCGGTGGTGTTGGGGTTTGGTTCGTTGGGTGAGGTGCGGGTGGATGCGGCGTTCAAGGAGTTGGGTTTTGATTCGTTGACGGCGGTGGAGTTGCGTAATCGGTTGTCGGTGGTGACGGGGTTGCGGTTGCCGGCGACGTTGGTGTTCGACTATCCGACGCCTCGGGTGCTTGCGGAGTATCTGTGTACCCGGCTGACCGGTGAGATCGCCGGGACCCGCGCTCCCCTCGCCGCGAGGGCCGACGCGGACGAGCCGATCGCCATCGTCGCGATGACCTGCCGCTTCCCAGGCGGGGTCAGCTCCCCGGAGGAGCTCTGGGATCTGGTCGCCTCGGGCCGTGACGCCATCGGGGAGTTTCCGACCGGCCGGGGCTGGGACCTGGACGGGCTCTTTCACCCCGATCCCGACCACCCCGGCACCTCGTACGCGCGTAAAGGCGGGTTCCTGTATGACGCCGACGCGTTCGACGCGGCGTTCTTCGGGATCAATCCGCGGGAGGCGCTGGCCACCGATCCGCAGCAGCGGTTGCTGCTGGAGGCGTCGTGGGAGGTGCTGGAGCGGGCCGGGATCGACCCGGTGTCGTTGAAGGGGAGCCCGACCGGGGTCTACGCGGGCGTGATGTACCACGACTACGCGGCGGGGCTCAGCGGCGGCGACGCACGGCTGGAGGGCTACGCCATGCTGGCCAGCTCGGGCAGTGTGGTCTCGGGTCGGGTGGCGTACACACTGGGCTTCGAGGGTCCGGCGGTGACGGTGGACACCGCGTGTTCGTCGTCGTTGGTGGCGATGCATCTGGCGGCGCAGGCGTTGCGGCAGGGGGAGTGCACGCTGGCCCTGGCCGGTGGGGTGACGGTGATGGCCACCCCGGATGTGTTCACCGGTTTCTCCCGCCAGCGCGGCCTGGCCCCCGACGGCCGCTGCAAGCCTTTCGCAGCTGCGGCCGATGGCACCGGGTGGAGCGAGGGCGTGGGCGTTCTGCTGCTGGAACGGCTGTCGGACGCCCGCCGCAACGACCACGACGTCCTGGCCGTGATCCGTGGCTCCGCCGTCAACCAGGACGGCGCGTCCAACGGGCTCACCGCGCCCAACGGCCCCTCACAGCAGCGGGTGATTCGTCAGGCCCTGGCGAGCGCCGGGCTGTCGCCGTCGGATGTCGATGCGGTGGAGGCGCACGGCACGGGTACGACGCTGGGCGATCCGATCGAGGCGCAGGCACTCCTGGCCACCTACGGTCAGGATCGCCTCGCCGAGCAGCCGCTGCTGTTGGGCTCGATCAAGTCCAACATCGGCCATGCCCAGGCGGCGGCGGGTGTCGCGGGCGTCATCAAGATGGTGCAGGCGATCCGGCACCGAACGCTGCCCGCCTCCCTGCACATTGACGAGCCCACTCCCCATGTGGACTGGGAGAGCGGTGCGGTGCGGCTGCTGACCGAGGCGGTGGAGTGGCCGAACGATGAGCGACCGCGCCGGGCCGGTGTGTCCTCGTTCGGCGCCTCCGGTACCAACGCCCATCTCCTTCTTGAGCAGGCCCCCGAGTCGGTCGAACGCGTCACGACCGAGCCCGTGGCCTCCCCCGACCACCTGCGGGCCGTCCCATGGTTGCTGTCCGCGCGGAGCGCGAAGGCGCTGCGTGGCCAGGCCGCCGCGCTGGCCGAACGGATCGCCGGGCACTCGGAGATGTCGGCGGTCGACGTGGGCTGGTCACTCGCCACCGCTCGGTCGCTCTTCGAGCACCGGGCGGTGGTGTTGGGCGATGACCGCGCCGAGCTGCTGGCCGCCGTGGAGGCGCTGGCCACCGGTGAACCCCATCCGGGTCTGGTGGTTCCCGGCAGCGGAGCGGCGGCGGGCAAGACGGTGTGGCTCTTCAGCGGTCAGGGCAGCCAGCGTCAGGGGATGGGGGCCGGGCTGTCCGGCGTCCCGACCGCGAGCAGCCCCCGGTGCAGGTGCTCATGGCGGCGACGGCCGACTCGTCGACCCCGGGTCCAGGCGCGGCGGAGTTCGCGCTAGCGGGCGTACCCGCTGGGGTCGGCGGACCGCAGCTTCTCGGCTCGCTTCAGCGGGTCGTAGCCGGGGCCGACGCCATCGGCCAGGATCACATCGCCCTCGATGTGGTCGGTGCGCAGCGTCAGGATGTCCTGGTAGGCGGGCGACGCGTACCACTCGCGGGCGTCCGCCATCCCACCCGGGAACTCGATCAGCACCACACTGCCCGGCCACTCCCCCTCGACCACCTCCAGCGTGTCGCCATGGATGAGGAACCGGCCGTGGAAGGGGTCGAGGGTGGCCTGGATCCGCTCCAGGTACTCGATGACGTCGGGGTGCGGGCTGCGGCCGTGCAGATGCGCGAGCGCGTAGGCGGCGGACATGGCTCCTCCAGGTGCTCCAGGCATATCGGCGGACACGGATCAGCCTGCCGCGCCCCGCCGGGAGCGTCGATTACCCGTGAGGTCATGGCGGCGGCTACCCCCGAGGTCATGGCCGCGGCCCCTGGCCTCAGTCGAAGATGCCCAGGTCCTCCCGCATGATCCGGCGCATCGCCGACAGCCGGGGCTCGGCCTCCTTCAGCTCCAGCAGCGCGCCCGCCGCCGTCTCGCCGTCGTACCGCAGGCCGCGGTCGATCCGTTTGGCCATCGCGTCGATCCCGGCGAGCACCGTATTGAGGTCACGGGACGCTTCCAGGACCCGTTCGGGGACGATCATCTGCGCCTCGGCGTAACGGTCCCGGTAGTCGCGGCGGGCCTCCTCCAGCCGGACACGGTCCTCGTCCGCGTACACGTCGTCGCGGATCCGGTGCGGCGCGTCCTTGAGGAGGGTGTGGAACTGCCGGGAGGCGCGGTTCATCGCGGTGTAGGCGGCCCGGCGCTCCTCGAAGCGGTGCCGCCGGTCCTCGGTGAGCGCGTCCTCTCTCCGCTGACGTGCCGTCATGCGCTGCTGGAGGAGGGGTGCGAAGAGGGTGCCGAGGATGCCGACGACGGCGGTGATCATGGCGGCTATGACGGTGGACATCGGGCGAGCCCAGCCGCGCCCCCTTCCGGTGGTCTCCGCCGTCTCCACAGGGTTTTCCACAGGCGGGGCCGGGCCCTTTCCGAAACCCAGGCGATCAGAACTAATGTGCTGTTTCATGCACACCTCGCCCTCCGACGTGCCCGCCGACAGCGCCGACCGTGCCGACCGTGCCGATGACGTTCTCGCCCTCGCCCGGCTGGCCACCCGGCGCGGGGCGGTACGGGAGATGCTCGGCTGGCTGGCCCGGCGGACCGGGGGCCCGGCCCTGCTGGTCGGGGACACGGGGCGGGTGCTGGCCGGGCCGGGCGGGGAGCACGACCCGGCGGCGGCGCGGCTCGCCGTCGGCGCCGCCGCCGAAGCCGCCGTCGAGCTGCACCGGCGTGGGGCGGCCTCCGCCGTGCTGGGCGGGGGCGAGGGGCCCCCGGTGCATCTGATCGCGCTCGACACCGGCCCCAGGACGTATCTCGCCGTCGTCGGGCCGGACGATCCGCACTGCGGAACGCTGCTCGCCGACGCAGCCCGCACCCTCGCCCTGTGCTGGCGGCTGGAGCAGTCCGAGCGGGCGCGGCGGCGGATCGAGTCGGCCGAGGAGCACAGCCGGGAGGCGGTGCTGCATCTGCTGATGGTGGGCAGCGTGCCCGCCGCGCAGCGGATCGCCGGGGCGCTGCGGCCGGCGCTGCCCGCGGTGGTGCAGATGTATGTGATCGAGTGTCCGCACGCCCGGCGGCGCGAGATCGTCCGGCGGATCGACCGCGAGGCCGGGGGCGGGGCGTGGATCGTGCCGTGTCCGGTGCGCCCGAACCACGTGCTCGCGCTCGTACCGCCCGAGCCGGGCCCGGGCCCGGGCGCGCAGGGAGGCCCGGCACCACTGGATCTGCTGATCGCCCGGCTGGTGCCCGAGTGCCGGGTCGGGGTGAGCGCGGCGGTCGCGCTGCGGGACACGCCGACCGCGTACGAGCAGGCCATCCACGCGCTGGCGGTGGCCCGTAACGCGCCCGAGCGTCGCGCGGGCTTCGGCGGCGATGTGGATGTGACCGTCCTGGCGGGCCCTGAGGGCTATGTGTGGGCGAGCGAGCTTCTGGCGCCCTGTCTGCGGTACGCACCGGCCCGCCGCGCCGACCCGGGCCCGCAGGAGCTGCTGGGCACGCTCGGGTCGTGGCTCAGCTTCGGCGGGGCGGCCAGCCGTCATCTGAAGATCCACCGCAATACGCTCGCGGCGCGGATGCGCCATCTGGACGAGCTGCTGGGCGTGGAGGTCAGCCGCAGCCTGGCCGCGCAGTCGGCCGCGTGGCTGGCGCTGCGGCTGCACACGGCGCCCCAGGCCGCGGCGGCCCGCGCCCAGGCCTCGCCGGGGCACACCGCCACGCTGGACGCGGTGCTGGGCACCCCCGCCGCCGGGGCCTGGGCCCGGGCCCAGCTGCGCCCCCTGGAGCAGGCCGGTCCGACGGCCGGCCTGGAGACCATACGCACCTGGCTACGCGCCGACGCCCGCCTCCCCGCCGCGGCCACCGCCCTTGGCATCTCCCTCCCGGGCGCCCGCAAGCGCCTGACCAGGGCGGAGGACGTCCTGGGCCGCTCCCTGCTGACCGCGCCGAGCGCGAAGTACGAACTTTGGCTCGCCATGCGAGCCCTGGGCTCGCTCTGAGCCCGGCCGCCCTCGGAATCGGGCACCCCGCGGCCGAGGTCGCATGCGAGAGCTGCGACGCCACCGGGACCGCCGCGAGCCGGGTGCGGCGCCGGAGCAGGCGCCGAGCTCGCTCAGAGACAGGGCCCGGCAGCCGGGCTCGGGTTCCGAGAAGCGCGGCGCCACCAGGCCGCCACCGAGCCGGGTCCGGTGCCGGAGTGGGCACTGGGCTCGCTCCGAGCCCAGGCACCCACGATCGGAGGCACCGCCGGGAACCGCCACCGACCGGGGGCGGCGTGGGCGCGTCCACCGTTCGCCGTCGTACTCACCGTTCACCAGAGCACTCACCGTTCGAAGGGGAACCGCCCGGCGCGCTCACTGTGCACATCGTTCCTCGCCGCGGGTGCCGCGGGGGCCTATTGTCCTGGACAAGCCACAACGGGCCGCGCCGAGCCCCGCCTCTCGCCGAGGGCTGAGTGCGCGCTCCCCCACCCGCACGGCACCGCACCCGGCCACCCCGCCGGGCTCATGAACCGGGGCCGGCCGCCGCGCGACGACGGGGGTGTCGCGCGCGGCCCGCCCCTGTCCCCGTGGAAACCGGCACAGGCAGGCCCACCCATTCGAGGGAATGAGCTTGCCTTACAAGAGTGCGCTTTTACAAGCAGCTGCTTATACTCGCTCGTGACGTGGTCAATCAACATCCATGACGAGGTGGCCGCCTGGTTCCTCGCCCTATGTGCTCACGATCCGTACTCGGCCGACTCGGTGGAGCAGGCCATCGAGCTGCTGGCGGACATAGGACCGAGCCTCGGCCGTCCCATGGCCGATGTGATCCACGGCAGCTCGATGAAGAACCTCAAGGAGTTACGCCCGGGCTCGGCGGGCCGGACCGAAATCCGCATCCTCTTCGTCTTCGACCCCGACCGGGAGTGCATCCTCCTCGTGGCGGGCGACAAGGCGGGCAACTGGCGGCGCTGGTACGACACCGCCGTCCCACTCGCCGAGGAGCGCTACCAGGAGTACCTCGACCGCAAGGAGAAGGCGGCGGAATGAACGGTTTCATCTCGTGGGACGAGGTCAAGAGGAGCGGCGAGCGGGTCCGCCGCGAGGCCCACCCCGAGGTGGGCGACGCGGAGTGGGCGGCGCGGAAGGAGGCGGCGCGTCTGGCGCAGGAGGCCCACCTCCTGGGCCATCACCTACAGCGGCTGCGGAGGGAGCGGGGTCTCACCCAGCGGCAGGCCGCCGCCCAGCTCGGTATCACCCAAGCCCGCGTCTCCCAGCTGGAGCAGGGCAAGTCAGTGGACCTCACGGCGATGCGCGCCTATGCGCAGGCGCTGGGGGCGCGGCTGACCCTGGTGCTCGAAATCGACGATCAACAGATCCGCATCGCCTGAGCCCGATCGCCATCACGCCCCCAGGATCATCCTCACGACCCCAGGATCGACGTCAGGAACTCCCCGGTCCACGCCAGCAGCTCCCGCCCCACCAGCGGCTTTCCGCCGATGCGGGCGGTGGCGGGGCGGGGCACCAGGACCTGCTTGGTGGCGGGCTTGATGACCGAGCGCTGGTAGAGGCGCTTGAGGCGCAGCTCCTGGGATTCGCGGAGCTCCACCGGGGAGAAGCGGATGTTGGAGCCCTGGAGGGTGATGTCGGTGACGCCGCAGGCGCGGGCCAGCAGGCGCAGGCCGGCGACCAGGAGGAGGTTCTCCACCGGCTCGGGGAGCTTGCCGTAGCGGTCGGTGAGCTCCTCGCGGACGGCGCGGATGTCTTCCTCGCTGTTGGCGGAGGCGATCGCCCGGTACGCCTGGAGGCGCAGCCGCTCGCCGGGGGCGTAGTCGTGCGGGACGTGCGCGTCGACCGGAAGCTCGATCTTGACCTCCAGCGGCGCCTCCACGGGCTCGCCCTCGCCCGCCTCGATCGAGGCCCGGTAGTCGGCGACGGCCTCGCCGACCATCCGGACGTAGAGGTCGAAGCCGACGCCCGCGATATGGCCGGACTGCTCGCCGCCGAGCAGATTGCCCGCGCCGCGGATCTCCAGGTCCTTCATCGCCACATACATGCCCGCGCCCATCTCGGTGTGCTGGGCGATCGTGGCCAGCCGCTCATGGGCGGTCTCCGTGAGCGGCTTCTCGGGCGGGTAGAGGAAGTACGCGTAACCGCGCTCGCGCCCTCGCCCGACCCGGCCGCGCAGCTGGTGCAGCTGGGAGAGGCCGAAGTTGTCGCCGCGCTCGACGATCAGGGTGTTGGCGTTGGAGATGTCGATCCCGGACTCGACGATGGTCGTGGAGACCAGGACGTCGAACTTCTTCTCCCAGAAGTCGACCACGACCTGCTCCAGCGCGCTCTCCGACATCTGCCCGTGGGCGGTGGCGATCCGCGCCTCGGGGACGATCTCGCGCAGCCTGGCGGCGGCCCGGTCGATCGACTCCACCCGGTTGTGGATGTAGAAGACCTGGCCCTCGCGGAGCAGCTCGCGCCGGATCGCCGCGCCGATCTGCTTCTGCTCGTACGGGCCGACGAAGGTCAGCACCGGATGGCGCTCCTCCGGCGGGGTGGTGATCGTGGACATCTCGCGAATGCCGGTGACCGCCATCTCCAGGGTGCGCGGGATGGGCGTGGCGGACATGGTCAGCACGTCCACATTGGCGCGGAGCTTCTTCAGCTGCTCCTTGTGCTCGACGCCGAAGCGCTGCTCCTCGTCCACGATGACCAGGCCCAGGTCCTTGAACTTGGTTTCGGAGGAGAAGAGCCGGTGGGTGCCGATGACGATGTCGACCGAGCCGTCCCGCAGCCCCTCCAGCACCGCCTTGGCCTGGGTGTCGGTCTGGAAGCGGGAAAGCGCCCTGACGTTGACGGGGAACTGGCCGTACCGCTCGCCGAAGGTGCCGAAGTGCTGCTGCACCAGCAGGGTCGTGGGCACCAGCACCGCCACCTGCTTGCCGTCCTGGACCGCCTTAAAGGCGGCGCGGACCGCGATCTCGGTCTTGCCGTAGCCGACGTCGCCGCAGATCAGCCGGTCCATCGGAACCGACTTCTCCATGTCCTCCTTGACCTCGGCGATGGTGGTGAGCTGGTCGGGGGTCTCCGCGTACGGGAACGCGTCCTCCAGCTCGCGCTGCCAGGGGGTGTCCGCGCCGAAGGCGTGGCCGGGCGCCGCCATCCGGGCCGAGTAGAGCTTGATCAGGTCGGCGGCGATCTCCTTGACGGCCTTCTTGGCACGCGCCTTGGTCTTGGTCCAGTCGGCGCCGCCGAGCCGGTGCAGGGTCGGCGCCTCGCCGCCCACGTACTTGGTGACCTGCTCCAGCTGGTCGGTGGGGACGAAGAGCCGGTCGCCGGGCTGGCCGCGCTTGGCCGGGGCGTACTCCACCACCAGATACTCGCGGGTGGCGCCCTGGACGGTGCGCTGCACCATCTCGATGTAGCGGCCCACGCCGTGCTGCTCGTGGACGATGAAGTCGCCCGCCTCGAGGGTGAGCGGATCGATCGTCTTACGGCGGCGCGCGGGCATCCGCGCCCCGTCCTTGCCCGCGGCCTTCTGCCCGGACAGATCGGTCTCGGTCAGCACGGCCAGCTTCAGGGCCGGGTCGATGAAGCCGTAGTCGATCGAACCGCAGGCCACATGCACCACGGACGGCTTGATCTCGGTGAGGTCGCCGTCCAGCCGGGCCGCGATCCCCTCGCCGCCGAGCACCTCGACGGTGCGGGAGGCGGGGCCGTGGCCCTCGGTCACATAGACCGTGCGCCAGCCGTCGGCGAGCCAGCCCTTGGTGTCGGCCAGCGCCCGGGCGGTGTCGCCGCGGTAGCTCTCGGTGGCGTGCATGCCGAGCTTGACGGTGTCGCCCGCCGCGTCAGCGGCAAGTGTCTGCGTCAGCTCCTCGTCGGCCGCGAAGGGGCTCACCGACCACCACATCATGCCCAGCTCACGGGCGTGGTCGCGGACGTCCGCGATGCTCCACAGGGAGGCCGCGCCGACGTCGATCGGGGCCTCGCCTCCCCCGGCGGTGGCCGCCCAGGACGCCTGGAGGAACTCCTGGCTGGTGGCCACCAGGTCCGCCGCCCGGGTGCGCACCCGCTCCGGCTCGCAGACGACCGTCATGCTGCCCGTCGGGAGGACGTCCAGCAGCAGCTCCATGTCGTCCACCAGGACGGGGGCCAGGGACTCCATGCCCTCGACCGCGATCCCCTCGGCGATCTTGCCGAGCAGCTCGCCCAGCTCGGGATGGGCCTCGGCGAGGGCCGCGGCCCGCTCCCGTACGTCGTCGGTCAGCAGCAGCTCCCGGCAGGGCGGCGCCCACAGCCCGTGCTCGGCGACCTCGAGCGACCGCTGATCAGCCACCTTGAAGTAGCGGATCTCCTCGATGTCGTCGCCCCAGAACTCGATCCGGAGCGGATGCTCCTCGGTCGGCGGGAAGACGTCCAGGATGCCGCCGCGCACGGCGAACTCGCCGCGCTTCTCGACCAGTTCGACCCGGGAGTACGCGGCGGCCACGAGCCCGTCCACGATCTCCTCCAGATCGGCGGTCTGCCCGGCCCGCAGACTCACCGGCTCCAGGTCACCGAGCCCCTTGACCTGCGGCTGGAGCACGGACCGCACGGGCGCGACGACGACCGAGACGGGACCGGCCGCCGGGTCGTCCGGGCTCGGATGGGCCAGCCTGCGCAGCACCGCGAGGCGCCGCCCGACCGTGTCCGAGCGCGGGGAGAGCCGCTCGTGCGGCAGCGTCTCCCAGGACGGGTACTCCACCACCCCGTCCGGCGGCAGCAGCGAGCGCAGCGCCGCCGCGAGGTCCTCCGCCTCCCGGCCGGTGGCCGTCATCGCGAGCACGGGACGGCCCGAGGAGCGCGCCAGCGCGGCGATGGCGAACGGACGGGCGGCGGGCGGGCCGACCAGATCGACGTGGGGGCGATGGCCGTCGGCGGCGCCGCGCACCGCCTCGGCGAGCGCGGGGTCCCTTACGACGGCGTCGAGCAGACCGGTGAGGCTCATAAAGGGGTATTCCATCCCGGAGGCGGACAACGCGAATGACCCGACACGTGCCACGGGCCGGGGGTCTTCCAGAGTACGGCCACCCGCGGACAGCCACGCCGGGTCCGGCCGTGGCCCCGCCGGAACCGCCTGTGCCCCGGCCGGGTGCGCCCAGTACTGACCGCCCGGCGGGACCCGGTGTCCCCGGCCGTCCGCGCCCGCGGCGGCCCATGACGCCAGGCGGCCGTCCGGCCCGTGACGCCAGGCGGCCGTCTGGCCCATCACGACGGGCGGCCGGACACGCCCTGTGATCACACTGATGCACATGGCAGAGCGAGACCCGCGCCCGTCGTCCACCAGGACGAGTACCCGGCCCCGAGCCCCCAAGCCGGCCGAGGCGGCCCGGCACGCGTGCGAACAGCTCGCCTCACTGATCGTCCATGAGCCCGAGGGCGTCAGCGGGGTGGCCCGTCACGAGGACGGCTGGCTCGTCAGCGTGGACGTCCTCGAGGTCGCCCGGATTCCCGACACCACCAGCCTGCTGGCCACGTACGAGGTGCGCATCGACGAGCGGGGCGAGCTCCAGGAATACCGGAGGGTCCGCCGCTACCGGCGCGGTGCGGCCGACGACTGCTGAGACGACAGCCGAAAGGACGCCCCGAGATGCCCACTGGCACTTACACGGAAGAGGTCGTCTGCGTCCAGCGGACCGGCACCCTCTACGACTGCCTGGAACTCATCCTCGACCGGGGCATGGTGATCGACGTCTTCATCCGGGTCTCCCTCGTCGGTATCGAGATCCTGAAGATCGACGCCCGGATCGTCGTCGCCAGCGTGGACACCTACCTCCGCTTCGCCGAGGCCTGCAACCGCGTGGACCTCGAGTTCGACCGCAGCAAGACCGTTCCGGAACTGCTGGGCGGGATGGCGGGCGGCGGCGGGAGCCCGGCCGGGCGGATGGCCACGGGCCTCGGCAAGAAGAAGGCCAAGAAGGCGGTGGCGGGCGTGGGCGAGAAGGTCAAGCGGGCCGTCGGGGCCGATGAC
>NZ_JAAAYH010000256.1:0-13140 GCF_018035285.1 Streptomyces sp. MK37H
CGCTCGGGCCCACCCCATCCGACAGGTGCGGCCGACGGCCGCTACGGCAGCTGCGCTGCCCTCGCCTCGCGGCGGTTGTCGCGGAACGCGTTCACTCGGCGGGCCGTGGCGAAGAGGGGGATCACCGCGCCCATGACGACCTGCAGGGCGCAGGCCGACTGGAGGAGGAGCTCACCGCCGGGGGCCTCGAAGGCCCAGGCGGCCAGCAGCGCCATGCTGGTGACGATCCAGCCGAGCATGGCCACCGCGAGCCGGCCGCGCGGCTTGGGGTACTCCACCCGGCTCACCATCAGCCACGCGACGCCCACGATCGCGAGCAGTGTCGGCACGAACGGCAGGCCCAGCAGGACCACCGAGACGACCGTCAGGGCGCCGAAGGGGCTCGGCATGCCCTGGAAGACGCCGTCACGCAGCGTGACACAGGAGAATCTGGCAAGCCGCAGCACCACCGCCAGCAGCACCACGATCGCGCCCACCACCGAGACCCGCTGGTAGGCGTCGTCGGACACCATCCCCCAGACGAGGACGAAGTACGCGGGGGCCAGCCCGAAGCTGATCAGGTCGGAGAGGTTGTCCAGCTCCGCGCCCATCGCCGAGCTGCGCAGCTTCCGCGCGACGAGCCCGTCGAAGAGGTCGAAGACGGAGGCGAGCAGCATCAGCATCACCGCGGAGGCGGCGCTGTGCCGGGTCATCCCGCCGTCCTCGCTGCCCGTGAGATGCGGGATGAGGACGCCGGTGGTGGTGAAGTAGACCGCCAGGAAGCCACACGTGGCGTTGCCCAGGGTCAGCGTGTCGGCTATCGACAGTCGCGTCGACAGCGGCATGTCGTCCGTCTCGTCGACGTCGGCCGCGTCCACCTCGGCCTCGGGGACCCAGGCGGCCTGCGTATCGGGATCAATCACGGTCAAGGCGAGTCACCCCCGCGGTGGTGGCCTGGCCGACCTCGACCGCGACATCGACACCCTCGGGGAGGTATACGTCGACCCGCGAGCCGAAGCGGATGAGACCGATCCGCTCACCCTGTTCGACCTTCGTGCCCTGTGGCACATACGGCACGATACGCCGGGCGACGGCGCCGGCGATCTGGACCATCTCGATGTCGCCGAGCTCGGTGTCGAAGTGCCAGACGACCCGCTCGTTGTTCTCGCTCTCCTTGTTGAACGCGGGAACGAAGCCGCCGGGGATGTGCTCCACGGAGGTCACCGTACCGGCCAGCGGAGCGCGGTTGACGTGGACGTTGAGCGGGCTCATGAAGATGGCGACGCGGGTGCGCCCGTCCTTCCACGGCATGATGCTCTGCACCACACCGTCGGCCGGGGAGATCACACGGCCCTGCGTGATCTCTCTCTCGGGGTCGCGGAAGAACCACAGCATGCCCGCCGCGAGCGCGGTGGCGGGCACGGCGACCGCCGTCCAGCGTCCGGAGCGGCGGGACCGAGCAAGACTGACCGCCGCGGTGGCGACGGTCGGGAGGAGCCACGGCGACGCTCCGCGCGCGAGGCGGACGCGGCCGCGTTGTGCAGAGGATTGGCTGTGGGGCATGGATGACCTTCGTAGCGGAGGATGCCGCGACGCGAGACTGGGGACGGCGGCTTTACGGGATGGTATCGGTTGCGAGCGGTAACTGGGCAAGCGCCAGGGCCCGTCGGTGGCTTGTCAGTGACCGAAGACCCTCGGCGCGGTGTGACCTTGTTCTCTCGGATACCACCCCAAAAGGGACGTTCAGTCTTGGGTTCGGTATTCCTCCAGAAGCCTCCGTCCAATAATCATTTTCTGAATCTCAGCGGTTCCTTCGCCGATGAGAAGCATCGGTGCCTCTCGGTAGAGCCGCTCGATCTCGTATTCCTTGGAGAAGCCGTACCCGCCGTGGATGCGGAAGGCGTCCTCCACGACCTCTTTGCAGTACTCGGACGCCAGGTACTTCGCCATTCCCGCCTCGAGGTCGTTGCGCGCACCCGAATCCTTCTTCCGGGCCGCATTGACCATCATCGCATGCGCCGCCTCGACCTTTGTTCCCATTTCGGCCAGTTTGAACTGGATGGCCTGGTGCTGGGCGATCGGCTTACCGAAGGTATGCCGCTGCTGTGCGTATGCGACGCCCAGCTCGAAAGCGCGCCGCGCCACACCGCAGCCGCGGGCGGCGACATTCACCCGGCCGACCTCGACTCCGTCCATCATTTGGTAAAAACCTCGGTTCGGCGCCCCGCCGAGCACCCGATCGGCCGGAATGCGCAGTCCGTCCATGATGAGCTCGGTGGTGTCGACGCCCTTGTAACCCATCTTCTCGATCTTGCCGGGGATGGTCAGACCGGGCCGGACCTCTCCGAAGCCGGGCTCCTTCTCGACCAGGAAGGTGGTCATCGCCTTGTGCGGCGCGACCCCCTCCTGGGCCTCGCCGGTCCGGCACAGGACCGCCACCAGGGTGGAGCTGCCGCCGTTGGTCAGCCACATCTTCTGCCCGGTCAGGACGTACTCGTCGCCGTCCGGTACCCCCTTGCTGGTGATGGCCGACACGTCCGAGCCCAAGCCCGGCTCCGACATCGAGAAGGCGCCCCGGATCTCGCCCAGCGCCATCTTGGGAAGGAAATACTCCTTCTGCTCCTCGGTGCCGTGCTGCTTGAGCATGTACGCCACGATGAAGTGGGTGTTGATGATGCCCGAGACACTCATCCAGCCGCGGGCGATCTCCTCCACGCACAGTGCGTAGGTGAGCAGTGACTCGCCCAGACCGCCGTATTCCTCCGGGATCATCAGCCCGAAGACGCCGAGCTCCTTCAGCCCCTCGACGATGGCCGTCGGATATTCATCGCGATGTTCCAGCTCGGTCGCGACCGGCAGGATCTCCTTGTCGACAAAATCCCTGACCGTGGAGAGGATCTCCCGCTGGATGTCGGTCAGGCCCTCCGTCTGCGCGAGGCGGCTCATATCACTGCTCTCCCAGCTCCGGGCGGCCCGGCTGCTCGCCGCCCCGCTCCTTGATGTATGTGGCGGTCGGCACCATCACCTTGCGCCGGAAGACACAGACCAAGGTGCCGTCCTGCTTGTAGCCCTTGGTCTCCACATGCACGATGCCCCGGTCGGTTTTGGACTTCGACGGCGTCTTGTCCAGGACCTCGGTCTCGCCGTAGATGGTGTCGCCGTGGAAGGTGGGCGCCACATGCCGCAGCGACTCGACCTCCAGATTGGCGATGGCCTTTCCGGAGACATCGGGGACGGACATGCCCAGCAGCAGGGAGTAGATGTAGTTACCGACCACCACGTTCTTGCCGAAATCGGTCGTCTTCTCGGCGTAGTTGCTGTCCATGTGCAGCGGGTGGTGGTTCATGGTGAGCAGACAGAAGAGGTGGTCGTCGTACTCGGTGACCGTCTTCCCCGGCCAGTGCCGGTAGACGTCGCCCACCGTGAACTCCTCATAGGTACGGCCGAACTGCATGGCTCACGCCTCCGGGGGCTGGAAGGTGGACGTACGGCTCATCCCGGCGGCGCGGCCCTTGCCCGCGACGACCAGGGCCATCTTGCGGCTGGCCTCGTCGATCATCTCGTCCCCGAGCATCGCCGAGCCCTTCATACCGCCCTCCGCCGAGGTGCAGTAGTCATAGGCGTCCAGGATCAGCTCGGCGTGGTCGTAGTCCTCCTGCGACGGCGAGAAGACCTCATTGGCCGCCTCCACCTGGCCGGGGTGCAGCACCCACTTGCCGTCGTAGCCGAGGGCGGCCGCGCGCCCGGCCACCTCGCGGAAGCCGTCCACGTTCCGGATCTGCAGGTACGGGCCGTCGATCGCCTGGAGGTCATGCATGCGGGCGGCCATCAGGATCCGCATCAGGATGTAGTGATAGGCGTCCGCCGGATAGCCGGGCGGCTGCTCGCCCACGACCAGCGACTTCATGTTGATGGACGCCATGAAGTCGGCCGGGCCGAAGACGATGGTCTCCAGACGCGGCGAGGCGCCGGCGATCTCGTCCACGTTGACCAGGCCCTTGGCGTTCTCGATCTGCGCCTCGATGCCGATCCGGCCGATCTCGAAGCCCATCGTCTTCTCGATCTGGGTGAGCAGCAGGTCCAGCGCGATGACCTGCTGGGCGTCCTGCACCTTGGGCAGCATGATGCAGTCCAGGTTCGGGCCCGCGCCCTCGACCACCGTGATGACGTCCCGGTACGTCCAGTGGGTGGTCCAGTCGTTGACCCGCACCACCCGGGTCTTACCGGTCCAGTCGCCCTCGTTCAGCGCCTTGACGATGGTGTGCCGGGCGTCCTCCTTGGCCAGCGGGGCGCAGGCGTCCTCCAGGTCCAGGAAGACCTGGTCGGCCGGGAGCCCCTGGGCCTTCTCCAGGAAGCGCGGATTGGAGCCGGGGACGGCGAGGCACGAGCGGCGCGGTCGAAGGCGGCCGGCGGCATCGGCGCGGTCGGGGGCGGTCATACGGGAACCTCCAGAGGGGGAAGCGTGTTCGCGGCGCGGATCTCATCGACGATACGGCCGATGATCTCCGTGATACCGAAGTCCTTGGGGGTGAAAACGGCGGCGACACCCGCCGCGCGCAGGGCGGCCGCGTCCGAGGACGGGATGATCCCGCCGACGATGACGGGGATGTCCTGGGCGCCCGCGGTGCGCATCCGCTCCAGGACGTCGGGCACCAGCTCGGCATGCGACCCGGACAGGATGGACAGTCCGACGCAGTGCACGTCCTCGGCCACGGCCGCTGAGACGATCTGCTCCGGGGTGAGCCGTATCCCCTGGTAGACCACTTCGAAACCGGCGTCCCTGGCCCGTACGGCGATCTGCTCGGCGCCGTTGCTGTGCCCGTCAAGACCCGGCTTGCCGACCAGCAGCCGCAGCCTGCCGCCGCCGAGCTCGGCCGCGGTCTTCCCGACCTTCTCGCGGACCGAGGCCAGCAGGGAGCCCGCCTCCGTGGTGACGGCCAGGGGCGCGCCGCCGACCCCGGTGGGGGCGCGGTACTCACCGAAGACATCGCGCAGCGCCCAGGCCCACTCCCCGGTGGTCACGCCCGCGCGGGCACAGCGCAGGGTGGCCTCCATCAGGTTGTCGGTCCCCACGGCGGCCTTACGGAGGGCACCGAGGGCCTCCTGGGCGGGTCCCTCGTCGCGCTGCTCGCGCCAGGTGTGCAGGGCCGAGACCACCCGTGCCTCGTTCTCCGGGTCCACCGTCATGATCGCGGTGTCGAGGTCGGCGGTGAGCGGATTGGGCTCGGTGGACTCGTAGCAGTTGACGCCGACGATCTTCTCCTCGCCCGCCTCGATCCGCGCCCGGCGCTCGGAGTGGGAGGCCACCAGCCGCGCCTTGAGGTAGCCGGACTCGACGGCGGCCATCGCCCCGCCCATCTCCTGGATCCGCCCGATCTCGGCCTCGGCCTCCTCCACCAGGGTGGCGACCTTGGACTCGATCACATGGGAGCCCTCGAAGATGTCGTCGTACTCCAGCAGATCGCTCTCATGGGCGAGGACCTGCTGGATGCGCAGCGACCACTGCTGGTCCCAGGGGCGGGGCAGGCCCAGCGCCTCGTTCCAGGCCGGGAGCTGGACGGCGCGGGCGCGGGCGTCCTTGGAGAGGGTGACGCCCAGCATCTCCAGGACGATGCGCTGGACGTTGTTCTCCGGCTGGGCCTCGGTCAGGCCGAGCGAGTTCACCTGGACGCCGTAGCGGAACCGGCGGTGCTTGGGGTTCTCGATGCCGTACCGCTCGCGGGTGATCCGGTCCCAGATGCGGCCGAAGGCGCGCATCTTGCACATCTCCTCGATGAAGCGGACGCCCGCGTTCACGAAGAAGGAGATCCGGGCCACCACATCGCCCTTACGGTCCTCGGGAACCTGGCCGGAGGCGAACACCGCGTCCAGTACGGCGACCGCCGTGGACATCGCGAAGGCGATCTCCTGCACCGGAGTGGCCCCGGCCTCCTGCAGGTGGTAGCTGCAGATGTTGATCGGGTTCCACTTGGGGATGTGGTTGACCGTGTACGCGATCATGTCGGTGGTCAGCCGCAGGCTCGGGCCCGGCGGGAAGACATGCGTCCCCCGCGACAGGTACTCCTTGACGATGTCGTTCTGCGTCGTCCCCTGGAGCTTCGCGATATCGGCGCCGTGCTCCTCCGCGACGACCTGGTACAGCGCCAGCAGCCACATCGCCGTCGCGTTGATCGTCATGGAGGTGTTCATCCGCTCCAGGGGGATCTCCTGGAACAGCCGCCGCATGTCGCCCAGGTGCGAGACCGGGACCCCGACCCGGCCCACCTCCCCGCGGGCGAGGAGGTGGTCCGGGTCGTAGCCGGTCTGGGTGGGCAGGTCGAAGGCGACCGAGAGCCCGGTCTGGCCCTTGGCCAGGTTGCGCCGGTACAGCTCGTTGGACGCCTCGGCGGTGGAGTGCCCGGCGTAGGTGCGCATCAGCCAGGGACGGTCCTTGGGGCGGGGTGTGCCACTCATCAGAGGCCCCGGCTGTGCTTGTGGTCGTCACGGAACAGGTTGATGGCGTCGATGTGCTGCTCGCGCATCGCCTGGTCGCGCACGCCCATGCCCTCCTCGGGGGCCAGGCACAGCACGCCGACCTTGCCCTGGTGGAGGTTGTGGTGGACGTCGTACGTGGCCTGGCCGGTGTCCTCCAGCCGGTATGTCTTGGACAGCGTCGGGTGGATCTTGCCCTTGGCGATCAGGCGGTTGGCCTCCCACGCCTCGCGGTAGTTGGCGAAGTGCGAGCCGACGATCCGCTTCAGCGACATCCACAGGTAGCGGTTGTCGTACTCGTGGGTGTAGCCGGAGGTCGAGGCGCAGGTGACGATCGTGCCGCCCTTACGGGTGACATAGACGGACGCGCCGAAGGTCTCCCGGCCCGGGTGCTCGAAGACGATGTCCACGTCCTCGCCGCCGGTCAGCTCGCGGATCTTCTTGCCGAACCGCTTCCACTCGCGCGGGTCCTGGGTGCCGTCGTCCTTCCAGAACTTGTAGTCCTCGGCGGTGCGGTCGATGATCGCCTCGGCGCCCATCCGCCGGCAGATCCCGGCCTTCTGCGGCGAGGAGACCACACAGACCGGGTTGGCCCCGCCGGCCAGCGCGAACTGGGTGGCGTACGAGCCGAGCCCGCCGCTCGCGCCCCAGATCAGGACGTTGTCGCCCTGCTTCATCCCGGCGCCGTTACGGGAGACCAGCTGCCGGTAGGCGGTGGAGTTGACCAGGCCCGGGGCGGCCGCCTCCTCCCAGCTCAGATGCTTTGGCTTGGGCATCAGCTGGTTGGACTTGACCAGCGCGATCTCGGCGAGCCCGCCGAAGTTGGTCTCGAAGCCCCAGATGCGCTGCTCGGGGTCGAGCATGGTGTCGTTGTGGCCGTCGGCGCTCTCCAGCTCGACCGACAGACAGTGCGCGACGACCTCGGCGCCCGGCTTCCAGGAGTTCACACCGGGGCCGGTGCGCAGCACGACGCCCGCGAGGTCGGAGCCGATGATGTGGTACGGCAGGTCGTGCCGTTTGGCCAGGGGGGAGAGCTTGCCGTACCGCTCCAGGAATCCGAAGGTCGGCAGCGGCTCGAAGATCGAGGTCCACACGGAGTTGTAGTTGACCGAGCTGGCCATCACGGCGACGAGCGCCTCTCCGGGGCCCAGCTCGGGCACCGGCACCTCGTCCACGTGCAATGACTTGCGGGGGTCCTTCTCCCGCGTGGTGAGGCCCGAGAACATCTCGGCCTCGTCCTTGCGCACGGTCACCGCGCGGTACGACTCGGGGACGCGCAGTGCCGCGAACTCCTCGGGTGCTGTGTCCGACGCCAGGATCGCGTCAAGTATCTCGTTCATCGGTGCCTCCGGCGAAGCGTCCATGAGGGGACGCCTGAGGGAACGCTGGGCTCGTGACGGGTGATGCTGATGCGGTGCCGTCGGTTCGGCGGAGGTGGTGCTCGATGCGGCGCGGGTGGCGCCGGGTGCCTGGTGACGCAGGCGTTGTCCGGGCGCGCAAAGCGGCTTGCGGGGACAGCCGACGCACGGTGGTTGGCAGTGCGCCGGCCGCCCGGACACCCTCACGGTATGGCACTCTGTGCCACCTCGCAAGACACTGGGTGCCAACAATTTCCCTCAGTTGTCATCTCCAGTGCACACATGAGCAACAACGGCCGCCCCAAGCGGGGCGGCCGTCGCGGTGTGGATCAGATGCGCGTGCTGTCAGTCGTCCTTCTCCAGCGAGAGGGCGAAGATATGCGCCCGTGCGGTGCCCGAGGGAGCGCCCAGGGTGATCGCCGACAGCTCCTTGCCCGGGTCCAGCTCCACCACCTGGTGGAAGATCGCGGCCTTGGTGCCCAACGGGCCGGTGCGGGTGTGGATCTGACTCGTCCGCACCGCCTCCGTCTCCCCGTACGCCGGACCCGACATCCAGGCCGTCAGCTGGATGGTCAGCCTGCCCGTGGAGCCGTCGGCGTACGTGGCCTCGGCGGGGACGGACACATTGCCGGTGTCGCCCGCGCCCAGCACATGCAGCCTGGTATAGCTTCCCGCCGCGACCGTGACCTTCTGACCTGCGGCGATGACATTGTTGTTGGAGCCCTCGCTGCCGTTGGTGAACGCGAAGGTGATCCCGTCGTCCTCGGCCTGCCCGGTCTGCGGCAGCTGCGCCATCGGATAGGTGCGGCCCGTACCGTCGAAGTCGCCGTCCCCGTAGTACATCTCGGTGGTGATGGCGTCGTTGTCGAAGTGCCCGGTCAGATCGACCTGGGTGACCGCGCCCGCCTGCGGAAGCTCCGGCAGGCCCCAGGGCTCGGCCGGGGTGGCGACCTTCACCGGGGCGATCCGGAAGTCCGGCCGGGTGCCGGCCGGGTGGATCACCGCCTCGTCCTCCCGGTCCAGCTCCAGCTCGATCTCGCCGTTCCCCAGGTCACGCCACTTCGGCGCGGGGCCGCCGACCCCGGCGACAGTCACCCGGCCGCCGATCGAGTGACGGACCCGGCACGGCTCCCCGGCCAGGCTGCGCACCCGCACCCAGCGCGTCGTCCCGCCCGTACGCACCCCGCTGACCAGGAACGCGCCCTGGGTACGGAAGTCGTGCAGCGTGACGTCCTTCCACTCGCCCGGCACCCCGGGGAAGAAGCGGATGGTCCCGCCCCAGCTCTGGCAGAGCATGTCGTGGATCGCCTGTGCGCCCGACAGCGGGGTCTCGATCACCGGACCCGCCTCGTAGTAGTGGGTATTGGGCTGGATGAACCGCGCCACCAGCTCCCGCAGATACTTCAGCGCGTCATCGCCGCGCCCCATCTGCGTCGAGATCGAGGCCGCGCCCGAGAAGCTGTAGCCGCGCAGCGCGCCCTCGAAGCTGATCCAGTGCTCCAGCGAGCGGGCGATCAGGTCCCGGTGCTCCTTCTGGTCCCAGTTGACCAGGTAGAGCGGGTAGACCGAGAGCATATGGGAGTAGTGGCGGTGGGACTTGGCGAAGGGCACACCGGTGCCGATCATGAAGCCATTCTCGTCCACCGGATAGTCGACCAGCTTCTCCAGCACCTCGCGCCACTTGGGCACCAGCGGATCGTCCTTGTCCAGCAACTCGACCGTGGTCAGCAGGGTCTGGCAGGACCAGCGCAGCAGCGCCAGGTCGTAGTTGCAGTCCGGGGCCGCGCCGTACTCGGGGGAGAAGGTCTTCGGCAGATGCAGCCTGCCGTCCGGCTGCTGTGTGAGGAAGTGGAGGTAGTAGTTGGTGGAGCGGCGCAGCAGCGGATAGAGCACATCCTCCAGCAGGCCCCGGTCCATGGTGTGGCGGTAGGTCAGCCAGACGTTGTGCAGCGCCCAGGGCAGATCGCCGACCTCGGGGGAGTCCCCGACGCCCGGCACCGGCACCGTGCCGTTGTCCTCGCACTGCGCGTCCGTGGAGCGGCGCAGCCCGGCCGAGTCGGCCCGGTACTCGGGCTTGAGTCCGCTGATGAGCACATCGGTGTTCTCGGCGAGGGTGCGCGGAATCGCGTCCAGCTCCAGGTGGTTGGAGCCGTGCACCGGCCAGTACTCCAGCTGGACGTTGAGGTTCCACCACACCCCGGGCCATGGGGTCGGCTCCACCCACGGGCCGGTGGTGGCCATGACGGGGGCGTGCTCACGGGCGGCGCAGGCCAGCTTGTAGAGCTGGATCCAGTAGAAGCTCTGGAGCATCCCGTCGGGCACCGAGATGAAGCTCTTGCGGTAGAAGCGGTGCCACCACTCGCAGTGGGTGCGCCGCAGGCTGGAGACCGGCAGCGCGGACGCCTTGCGCACGGTGGTCCGCGCCCGGCCCTCCGCGTCCGTACCGGGGTAGGAGTGCGCCACGGCCAGGTAGTACGTGCGCTCCCGGCCGCTGCCGCGCTGCTTGTACGCGCTCACCGTCTGCCCGCCCGCCACCAGCGACTGGACGGTGACGCCCAGCCCGTCCTCGGTGCGGCTGACCGGGGCCGGGTTGGGCTCGAAGCCCTTCGGCGGATCCTCGCGGACGATGCGCGGGCTGACCGCCGGTGAGGGCTTGAACTCCCAGCGGAACGCCTCCTCGCCGGCGCTCGCCTCGACGGTGGCCAGCAGCATGGTGCGGTCGTTGTGCACCAGCGCCCGGAGCTTCAGCTCCCCCTTGTCCGTGGTGACCGTGCCGCGCAGCTCCGCGTTCCACAGATCCAGCCGCAGATCGACGCCGGTGATGGCGCCGACCGGGCGCAGCAGCAGATTGCCGACCGGGAGCCGCGCCACGCCCCAGTCGCTGCCGCCTTCGGTGGGCCGATGGTCCTGCACCTCGCTGTGGTGGATCGTGAAGCGCAGCGCGTTCTCCCCGGGCTCCTGGTAGATCATCGAGCCGAGCAGGCCATTGCCGAGGAACGGCCCCTCGTACCACGTTCTCGGCAAGCGCTTCCAGAGCAGATCCTGGCCGCTGAGGAAGCGCTCCCACTCCTGGTCGGTGCGCATGCCCCGCAGGGTCACCGACTGCTGTGGCTGGGCCGCCGCCTCCTGCTCGGGGAGGACCGTGCCGACGGCCGTGCTCGCGGCCGCGCCCGCCGCCACCCGGCCCAGGAATCCGCGTCTGCTGACTGGCATCCCGAACATCTCCCGTCCCCGAGGCGATCAGATTGCTCCGATGATTTGGCTAGACGGGAGCGTAGAAACGGGCTGATGATGCGTCAAGGCACCCGATTGCTCTGATGTATCGAGCGCCGTATCGAGGATGCGGTGAACGAGGAGGAACGATGCATACGGCACGATCAAAGGTCACCAGAGCCGTGGCCGCCCTCTCGTGTGCGGCCGCCGTGCTGGTGCCGCTCCGGGCGGCGGCGGCATCGGACGGTCGTGCGCAGGACTGGCGGCTGACCGGAGAGGGGCAGGTCAGCGGCGAGCTCAAGCTGAACAACGAGGGCGCGCTGACGCTGGCCGCGCACCATGGCTCCACCACCGTGCTGCGGCCGTCGGGCCTGGGCATCCGCACCGCCGAGACCGATTTCAGCAAGGGCTTGCGGTTCGGTGGGCGCAGCGACCGCAAGGTCCACGAGACCTACCCGACCACCACCGGCCGCCGCACCCACCACACCTCCGACGCCTCCGAGTCCACCTTCACCTTCCGCAAGGACGGACGGACGCTGAAGGTGGTCATCCGGGTCTCCGCCGATGGCCTGGCCTACCGCTATGTGCTGCCGGACAAGGGGACGGTCACCGTGCTCGGCGAGAGCACCGAGTACGCCGTCCCGCCGTCCGCCGACTCCTTCCTCCTGCCGTACGACAACGGCCGCCAGGACTACGAGTCCGCCCATGACCACGGCACGGTGGCCGACGCCAAGGCGGGCGACTACGGCTATCCGTCGCTCTTCCACATCGGCTCCAGCTGGATGCTGATCGAGGAGGCGGACCTCAACAGCTCCTACGGCGGCTCCCGGCTCACCCTCGACTCCGCCACCGACCGCTTCAAGCTCACCCTCCCCGACCCCGCCGAGGTCAGCGGCCCCGGGCTGACCACCCCCTGGCGGACCATGGTCATCGGTGACCTCGCCACCGTGACCGAGAGCGATCTGCCGACCGATCTGGCCGCCCCCTCCAAGGTCGCCGACACCTCATGGATCAAACCGGGCCGGGCGGCCTGGTCCTGGTGGTCGGACGGGCAGAGCCCGACCAGCCTGGACGCCCAGAAGAAGTTCGTGGACTTCGCGGCGCGCGAGGGCTGGGAGTACATCCTGGTGGACTCCGGCTGGAGCGACTCCTGGATGCCCGAGCTGACCGCGTACGCCAGGGAGAAGGGCGTCGGCGTCTGGCTGTGGGCCCGCTGGCAGACGATCGACGCGCAGAGCGAGCGGGACCGGCTGTTCCCGCTGTGGAAGTCCTGGGGGATCGCCGGGCTGAAGATCGACTTCCTGGAGTCGGACGGCCAGGACCGGATGCGCTGGTACGACGCGGTCTTCAAGGACAGCGCCCGGCACAAGCTGATGCTGAACTTCCACGGCGCCACGATCCCGCGCGGCCAGGAGCGGACCTGGCCGCAGCTGATGAGCACCGAGGCGGTCAAGGGCGCCGAGGGCACCCGTCCCAAGCCGGGCCGCCAGCCCTTCCCGGCGGCGCACTACACGACGCTGCCCTTCACCCGGAACCTCATCGGGCCCATGGACTTCACCCCGGTGACCTTCACCGGCGTTCGGCCCACGAGCGACGCGGCCGAACTCGCGCTGTCGGTCGTCTACGAGTCCGGGGTGCAGCACTTCGCCGACAGCGTGGAGTCGTACGAGAGCAGGCCGCTCGAGCTGAAGTTCCTGAACCAGGTGCCCACGGTGTGGGACGAGACGAAGCTGGTCGACGGCGACCCCGGCGACCGCGCCGTCCTGGCCCGCCGCTCCGGCGACACCTGGTACCTGGGCGCGATCACCTCGGGCGAGGCCCGCACGCTGGACGAGCCGCTGAGCTTCCTCGGCAAGGGCGGCTGGCGGATCGAGGTGTGGAAGGACGGCCCCGACGGCAAGGTCGGCACCGAGACCCAGGAGGTCACGGCGACCTCACGGCTCAAGGTGGACGTCCCGAAGAACGGCGGCTTCGCGGCGAAGCTGACCAGGACCAGCTGAGGCGCCCGCGCTTGCGCCGCCCCGCACCGGGGCGGCGCAAGCGCGGCTCGGGCGGGACCTGCCTGTGGGGGGGCGGGCCCCGCCCCCACTCCCCGCCGCGACGGCGGGACGTCTGACGG
>NZ_JAAAYH010000257.1:0-13132 GCF_018035285.1 Streptomyces sp. MK37H
GCAACGTTCCAGGCCATGCCCGGACACCAGGAAGCTGGGGAGAGACATCCGTGATCATCGCCCATGACCTCGGCACCACCGGGAACAAGGCGTCCCTGCACACCGACGACGGCCGGCTGGTGACGGCGGTGACCATGCGCTACGACACCGACTTCCGGGCCGGTGGCATCGCGGAGCAGGACCCCGAGTCCTGGTGGCGGGCCGTCTGCCGGGCCGGCCGCGAACTGCTCACCCGGAGCGGGACGCCCCCGGAGCGGATCGGCGCCATCGGATTCAGCGGCCAGATGATGGGGGCCGTGCTGCTCGACCGGGCGCACCGGCCGGTGCGGCCCGCGATGATCTGGGCCGACCACCGCAGCACCGAGCAGGCCAGGACGCTGGCCGCCGGGCTCGGCGAGGAGCGCGCCTACCGGCTGCTGGGGCACCGCATCCACCCCACGTACTCGCTGGCCAAGGTGATGTGGGTGCGCGACCACGAACCGCGGACCTTCCGCCGGGTGGCCCATATGTGCCTGGCCAAGGACTACATCGTCCAGCGCCTGACCGGCACGCTCGTCACCGATCCCTCCGACGCCTCCAGCACCAACGCGTTCGACCAGCGGGCGGGTACCTGGTCGCGGGCCGTGCTCGACGCGGCGGCCATCGACCCGGGCCTGCTGCCCGACATCGCGGAGTCCACTTCGGTCGTCGGCGGGGTCCGTGCGCAGGCCGCGGAGGAGGCCGGGGTGCCCGCCGGGGTCCCCGTGGTCATCGGCGGCGGGGACGGCCCCCTCGCCGCGCTCGGCGCCGGGGTGCTGACCCCCGGGGACGGCGCCTACACCTACCTCGGCTCCTCCTCGTGGATCTCGATGTCGGCCCGGCGGCCGCTGTACGACCCGGCCCTGCGCACCATGACGTTCAACCACGTCCTGCCCGGACACTACGTCCCGACGGCCACGATGCAGGCGGGCGGCGCCTCGCTGGAGTGGATCGCGCAGGTGCTGCGCCCGGACGGCGGGCCGGAGCGCATCGCCCGCACCCTGGCGCGGATCGACGACGCCGACACCACGGGGCTCTACTTCCTGCCCCATCTGCTCGGCGAGCGCTCACCGTACTGGAACGCCGACGCCCGCGGCGCCTTCGTCGGGCTCTCCCGGCACCATGGCCCGGCGCATCTGGCGAAGGCCGTACTGGAGGGGGTCGCCTTCAA
Organism: Streptomyces sp. MK37H; assembly: GCF_018035285.1. Lineage (NCBI taxonomy): Bacteria > Bacillati > Actinomycetota > Actinomycetes > Kitasatosporales > Streptomycetaceae > Streptomyces > Streptomyces sp. MK37H. The sequence continues at coordinate 1,190 of NZ_JAAAYH010000257.1, forward strand.
CCTGGCGACCTGCGTCACCGCGTTCCGCGAGGCCGGACATCCGGTCGACCGCGTCGACGCCATCGGCGGTGGTGCGGCGAGCGACCTCTGGCTGCGTGTCCTCGCCGACGTCTGGGGCGCCCGGATCCGCCGCCGCAGCATCGTCGAGGAGGCCAACAGCCTCGGTGCGGCCGTCACCGCCGCCGTGGGCAGCGGCCTGGTCGACGGCTTCGAGGTGGCCCGCGGACTCTCCGAGGTCCAGGCGGAGTTCACCCCGTCCGCGGACCGGCACCGCGACTACTCCGCGCGCCACCGGGAGTTCCTGGACGCCTATCGCAGCCTGGAGCCCTGGTTCGAGAATTCTCATCCACTAGACAACTAGTCCGCACCATGAGAATGTGCCGTGGCCGCCTTCGTGACCGCCTCGCGGTGCCACGACGAACAGGAGCCTCATGCGCCCATCGGTGACGACCGTCCACGCCACCCCCGTCGCGAGCGGGTTCACCTTTCTCGAGGGCCCCCGATGGCACAACGGCGAACTGTTCGCGTCCGACTTCTACAGCGGGCGCGTCCTCGCCTTCCGTCCGGGCCGCTCGCCGGACACCGGCCATGAGGTGCGCACGGTGTGCGAGGTGCCCGGCCGGCCGTCCGGGCTCGGATTCGCGCCCGACGGGTCGCTGCTGGTCGTCTCGATGCTGGAGCGCGCGCTGTTGCGGTGGGACGGCCGGGCGCTCACCACCGTGGCGCGCTTCGGCCACCTCATCGACGGCGTCGCCAACGACATGCTCGTCACCGAGTCCGGCTGGGCCCTCATCGGCAACTTCGGCAATACGGACGCCGAGCCCGACTCCCTGCGCGAGACCGCCCTGGTGCGGGTCTCCCCCGACGGCCGAGCCGATCTCCAGGGCCACGGGCTCGTCTTCCCCAACGGCATGGTGCTCACCGCCGACCGCCGGCGGCTGCTGGTGGCGGAGACCTTCGCCGGACGCGTCTCCTCGTGGCCGGTGACCTGGAGCGGCGACGGAGCGCCCATGCTCGGAGAGCGGCGGGTGTGGAAGCAGTTCGGCTGCCCGCCCGGCCACCTCGATATCGAACGCGCCACCCGCGAGCTTCCCGTACTGCCCGACGGTCTGGCCATCGACGCCCACGACCGGGTCTGGGTCGCCTCCTCGATCGGACACGGCGCGCGGCTGCTCGCGCCGGACGGCACCCTCCTCGCCCGCGTCGAAACCGGCGGCCTCAGCCCCTACGCGGTCGCCATCGGCGGCGCCGACCAGTCCGTTCTCCACCTCTGCTGCTCACCGCCGCTCGGCACCGTCGACCCCGCCGTCACCACCGAGTCGGTGCTGTACGCGGCGGACATCTCGGCACTCCGCCGACCCGCACCCCGCGCCTCCCGCGCCCCAGGAAAGGAGACACCATGACGACCACCACCGCGCCGACCACCACGGTCCGTGCGCTGCGGTTCGCCGCGAAGGAGAAGGTCGCCGTCGTCGACGCACCGCTTCCCGAGCCCGGACCGGGCGAGCTGATCCTCGATATGAAGGCGGCGGGCCTGTGCGGAAGCGATCTGCACTACTTCCATATGACACACGAGGAGATGCGGCACGCCACTCAGCCGCGCTCGCCCGAGATGACGCCCGGCCATGAGATCGCCGGTGTGGTCAAGGCGGTCGGCCCCGGTGTGAGCCACCCACAGGTGGGCGACCGGGTCGCGGTGCAGCACTACTCCGGCTGCGGCCAGTGCGAGAGCTGCCGGCGCGGCTGGGATGTGCACTGCGAGCGCGGAGCGCGGGTGTACTCGCTCAACCGGCCCGGTGGCTGCCAGGACGAGCTGGTCGTCACGGCCAAGGACTGCGTGGTGCTGCCGGACGAGGTGAGCTTCCCCGTCGGCGCGTTCCTCGCCTGTGGCGCCACGACCGCCTACCAGGCGCTGCTCCGCTCGGAGGTGAAGCCGGGCGAGACCGTGGTCGTCATCGGCGTGGGCCCGGTCGGTCTCGCCGTGCTCGCCTGGGCGAAGGCGTTCGGGCTGCGCGCCATCGGCACCGACCCGAGCCCCGAGCGCCGTGCCTTCGCCGAGAGCCTCGGCTACTCCGAGGTCCACGATTCCGCGGGCTTCGACATCGAGGCCGTGGTGCCCGGTGGCGCGAACGCCGTCATCGACACCTCCGGGAATGTCCACGGCCGCCGTACCGCCGTCGAAGTGGTGAAGACCTGGGGCACGGTGGTGTTCGTCGGGCTCGGCCCCGACTTCGCCATCGACCCGGTACCGGACCTGATCATGCGTCAGGTGACCCTGCGCGGGGTGTTCGTCTTCAGCGTGCCGCTGATGATGGAGGCCGTGGCGGAGGCCGCCCGGCTCGGTGTGGACCTCGCTCCGATCATCACCAGCGTCTCCTCGATCGAGGACGGCCCCGACGCCTTCGCGGACTTCGCCGCGGGCAGCGTCGGCAAGTCGGTCATCGGATGGGAGTGAGCATGGCGAGCGCGACCTCGGTCCGGCCCGTCGACGGCGGCGCGTGGACACTGGAGAACGACACGGTCACGGTGGTGGTGAACCCGGCCCGGGGCACCGACATCCTCTCGCTGGTCTGGAAGGCCACCGGCGAGGAGATCCTGTGGCGCAGCCCGCACTGGGTGGACCGGGTGCCGGCCGCCGACACGGCGGACGCGAGCGATGTGTCGTTCTTCGACAACTACGCGGGCGGCATACAGGAGTTGTTCCCGAACGCGGGGCCACCGACCAGCGTGCGCGGCGCTCCGCTGCCGTTCCACGGCGAGGCGGCCCGTCGTTCCTGGGCGGCCGAGGCCGTGGAGACGGCGGACGGGACCGCGCTGCGGTGCGTCACCCGGCTCGCCCGCTACCCGTTCCGCATGACCAAGACCTTCTCGCTCGACGGCTCCGTGCTGCGTTTCCGGAGCGAGGTGGAGAACCTCTCCACCCGGGCCCTGCCCTCGAACTGGGGCCTGCATCCCGCCTTCAACACCGCGACCGTGGCCCGCGCGGCCACCGTGTACGGCCCGTTCGAGGAGCTCACCGCGCATCCGGAGGACTTCGGCGCCCGGCAGTGGATGACACCCGGCGAGAAGCGGCGGGTGCCCGCCGTGGCCCCGGGCGTGGGAGCCCTCGAACTCGCGCCGGGTGAGGGTCCGACGGCCGACCTCGGCTACGCCACCGTCACGGGCGGCTGGTTCGGGCTGCGCTCACCGGGCTGCGGCCTGGTGGCGACGATGAGCTGGCAGTCCGAGCTGTTCCCGGAGATCTGGGTGTGGCAGGAGTGCCACGCGCCCGACGACTACCCCTGGTGGGGCACCGAGCACATCGTGGCGGTCGAACCGCACACCACCTCCCCGTTCATGCCGCTCGGCGAGCGGCTGGAGCGCCCCGGCGTGCCCGTCATCGCCGGAGGATCCACGCTGAGCGCCGAGTTCACCCTCGGCGTTCATCCCATCGCCGACGACGAGGTGCCGGTCGATGTCGACGAACGGGGCGTACCGGTGCTGATCAGCATCCCGGACGAGGGAGAGGGCGTGGCATGAGCCGATTCACCGATCGCGTCGCGATCGTCACCGGGGCGGGGGCGGGCATCGGCCGGGCCGCGGCCGAGCGCATCGCGGGCGAGGGCGGCTCCGTGGCCGTCTTCGACATCTCGGCCGAGCGCGCCGAGGAGTCCGCGCGGACGATCGCCGGTGCCGGTGGCTCCGCCACGCCCTTCGCGGTGGACGTCTCCGACCCCGACCAGGTGCGGAAGGCCGTGGACGAGGTGGTGGCCACGCTCGGCGTTCCGTTCTCGCTGGTGAACAGCGCGGGCATCCTGCGCATCTCCCCCGCCCTGGAGATGAGCGCGGACGACTTCGACACGGTACTCGGCGTCAATCTGCGCGGGGTGTTCCTCATGGCCACCGCGGTCGCGCGGCACATGGTGGCGGCGAAGCGGCCGGGCCGTATCGTCAACGTCTCGTCGATCCACTCGGTGATCTCGCTGCGTGAGGCGGCCGCCTACGCCGCCTCCAAGGGCGGGATCGAGGCGCTCACCTTCACCCTCGCGGGAGAGTGGGCCGAGCACGGCATCACGGTCAACGCGGTGCGCCCGGGGGCCACTTGGTCCGCGCTGACCACGCCCCTCTACACCGACGACGTCGTGGCCTCGCTGAACCGGCGCATCCCGCTCGGCGCGGTGGCCCGCGCCGAGCAGGTGGCCGCGGCGATCGCCTATCTGGCCTCCGAGGACGCCTCGTACTCGACCGGGGCGACGCTCTCGGTCGACGGCGGCTACACCATCAACGGCGACATGCCGGACGCGGTCTACGAACGCGATTGACCCCGCACATGGGGCAGGGGCCGGAATCTCACGATTCCGGCCCCTGGCGTATGCGCGCGGCCCCGGCTCAGAACACGGAGCGCGGGTCGAGGAAGTCGTCCACGTTCTCGCAATTGATGCCCGCGGCCTTGGTGTACCGCTGCTTCGCGATGTCCTTGGGCGCCACGTCGCCGGTGCCGATCCGCAGCGCGAGGTCGAAGGCGAGGTCGGCGGCCAGCTTCGGCGAGTTCAGGCCCGTGGAGATGTACCGGCCTTCGCACCCGCCCGCCCTGATCTCCTGGAGCGCCTGCTTCTGCCCGTCCGCCGCCGCGGCGACCAGCGTCTTCTTGTTGCCCTTGTCGCGCAGGGTGCTGAGGGCTCCGAGCGTCATCGAGTCGTTGAGGCCCACGATCAGGTCAACGTTCCGGTGTGCGGCGAGGATCGACTCGGTGGCCGGTACCGCGGCGTCCTGGGAGTAGTTCGCTGGAGTTCTGGCCACGATGTGGTACCTGACGCCACCGGCGCGCAGACCGTCGAGGAATCCACGCTGGCGGTCGGGGCCGACGATCTCGTCGTCAGGGCCGCCGTTGAGGACGGCCAGGCTGATCGTCGAGCCATGGTGGAACCGCTTGGCCGCGAGCCGGCCCGAGAGCTTGCCGATCGTGTAGTTGTCGGAGGAGACGGAGGTGACACCGACCCCCTCGATACCGGTGTCGACGAAGACCAGCGGCACCTCCCCCGCCACGTCCTTCAGCTGTACCTTCTGCGTCTTCGGGCTCATCGCGTCGACCACGAGGACGTCGATGCCCTGCGCCACCAGGGTCTGGGCCTGGTTCAGCTGGGTGACGGCGTCCCCGTCGGCGTTCTGCACCTCCAGGTGGAAACCCCGCTTCCTGGCCTTCTTCCTGGCCGCGTCGACCATCGCCGCGAAGTAGGGCGCGTCCAGCTGCCGCTGGGAGAATCCGATCGTGACATCGGTGGGCTTCTTGGCCTGCCTGGGGCCGCCCGAGGACGCCTTGCCACCGATGGTCGTACAGCCGGCCAGGACCAGCGCCGCCGCGGACAGCGCGGCGAGCGAGCCCCGTCGCATGGTTGTCATGCAGATCTCCGTGTCGTGTCTGGTCATGCGCCGGGCTCAGGAGTGTGCGGTCCGCTGCCGACGGCGCCGGGTGAACTGGACGGTGGTGAGGACCATCGCGAAGATGATCAGGGCCCCGCGGAAGGCGTCCTGCAGAAATGTGGAGACGTTGAGCAGCACCAGCAGGTTGGAGATCACGCCGAAGATGAGCGTCCCCAGGAACGCGCCGAGCACCCGGCCGCGGCCGCCCACGAGGCTGGCACCGCCGATGACCACCGCCGCGATCGAGTCGATCTCGTAGTTGTCCCCTCCGGTCGGAGTGGCCGCGCCGATGCGGGCGGCGAGCAGGAAGCCCGCGAAGCCGACCAGCACACCGGCGATCACATACACCGTGATCATGGTGGCCTTCACCGGCACACCGGAGGCGTGGGCGGCCTCCTTGCTGCTGCCGAGCGCGTACACACGGCGCCCGAACACGGTGCGTCGGGTCAGGAAGGCCATGGCCATCGCGAGCACGATCCACACGATGCCGAGCACGGGGACGCCGCCGATCGCCGTCGTGGCGATGGCGCGGAAGTCCGCGGCGTGGGGGCTGATCGGCTGGCCCTCGGTGTAGGCGTAGACGAGCCCGCGGCCCAGCGCGAGCATGCCGAGGGTCACGATGAACGCTTCGAGCCCGCGGTAGGCGATGAGATAGCCGTTGAAGACACCGATGGCGCCGCCCAGCACGATCGCCACCGCCACGGCGAGCAACGTGTTCCCGCCGCCGAAGAGACCGGCGGAGAGCACACCGGCGAGCCCGGCGACCGCGCCGACGGAGATGTCGATGCCACCGGTGAGCACGATGAGGAACTGTGCGAGGGTGACGATGCCGATCACCGAGACCTGCAGCAGCAGGTTGGACACGTTGTACGAGGAGAAGAAGGCGTCGGAGGTGAGGCCCGCGAAGATCAGCAGCACGATGAGGATGTAGAGCGGGTACTGCTCCTTCGCCCACTGCCCGGCCCGGCGGAGCGTCAGCCCGTGGGCGGGCGCCGTCCCCTCGTCGTCCGCGGCTGGTGCGGCGGCCGTCCTGGTCGCGGTGTCGTGGGTCACTGGACTTCTCCTCCGAGGGCGGTACGGGTCAGGTCGTCGGTGGTGCTGGTCTTCGAGACGAACTCGCCGGCGATGACGCCGTCGCGCAGCACGATCACCCGGTTGCACAGGGCCAGGGCCTCTTCGGCCTCGCTGGTGACGACCACGACCGCCTTGCGCCGCTCCGAGAGGCCCCGCACGATCTGATAGATGTTCAGCCGGGCACCGACGTCGATGCCCTTGGTCGGTTCGTCCAGCACGACGACATCGGGCTCGCTCTCGAGCGCCTTGGCGATGCACACCTTCTGCTGGTTGCCACCGGAGAGCGAGCTGGTCAGCTGGCCGGCGCCGCCCTTGATCCCGAAGTCGGAGACCAGCCGCGCCACCCGGCGCCGCTCCCGGTGGGTGTGCATCACTCCGCGGGTGGAGAACGCGCCCAGCGTGCTCAGCGTGAGGTTGGTGGCGTTGTCGAAGTCCTTGACGAACCCCTCGCGCCTGCGGTCCTCGCTGAGATAGGCGATCCCCTGGCGCAGGGCGGCGCGCGGTGAGCGCGGGTTCACCTCGTGGCCGCGCACCCGCACGGTGCCGGTGTCGCGGTGCTGGTGGCCCGAGATGGACCGGGCGAGGGAGCTGCGCCCGCTGCCGACCAGTCCGTAGACGCCGACGATCTCGCCTTCCCGCACCGAGAAGGAGATGCCGGACGCCGATCCCGCGGACACGTCCCGCACCTCCAGCAGGGTGGGGGCGTCCGCAGCGGCCACCGGCTCGGGTGGCTCGAGGGCCATGACGGCCTCGCCGATCATGAGCGTCATGATCTCGTCGGGTGTGGTGTCCGCGGTGTCGACCACATCGACTAGGGAGCCGTTGCGCATGACCGCGATGCGGTCGGCGAGCGCGAACACCTCCGGCATGCGGTGCGAGACGAAGACGACCGTGGCACCGGCTTCGCGCTCCTTGCGCACGAGTGCCTCGACGTCCTTGAAGTGCTCCTCGGTGGTAGAGGCGGTGGTCTCGTCCAGCAGCAGCACCCGGTGCTCGTTGACCTGGGACCGGCTGAGCGCCACCATCTGACGGGGGCCCGGGCCGAGCCGTCCGGCCGGCATCGCGAGGTCCACATCGCGCATCCCGACCACACCGAGGGCGGCGCGCGTACGGTCCGCGCGGTCGCGCCCCCCGACGAGCTGCCATGGCCGGCGGCGGCCCGCCGCGCTGAGGCCGGTCAGCCAGACGTTCTCCTGGACGCTGAAAGTGTCGACGATGACCGGCTCCTGGTGCATGAGGAGCACTCCGGCGTCCAGGGCCGCGGAGGGTGTGGTGATCTCGCCGTCGTATCCGTCCACGATCACCCGCCCACTGGTGGGGCGCTCCTGACCGGCGAGCAGCTTGGTCAGCGTCGACTTGCCGGCGCCGTTCGCACCGCAGATGGCGAGCACCTCGCCCGCGTAGCCGCTCAGGGTGACATCGGAGACGGCGACGACGCCCGGGTAGGCCTTGCCGACCCCGTCCAGAGTGAAGGTGACCGTCCTCGGCGGTGGTGACGCGGATGCCGAGGACGCGGCCGCGCCCATCCTGCTCACTTCGACTGCTCCCTTGCGCTAGGCACGTCACTCCTCGTCGAGAAGGCCGATCACTGCTGCCCATGGCTCCGTGGGGGCCCGGGCTGGACCTTTTTTCTCATGAGATGAACGCCGTGTCTACTGCGCGGGACAAACGAATGCGACGGACTACCCGGCCGCAAGCCCCTCGGCGACGGCAGGCGAGGGGAAGTGCGGCAGTACGTGGCCGGTGAGTTCGGCCAGGACGTCCTCGACGGGGCGGTCGTTCGGCCGCAGGTTGAACGCGACATGCGCGACGCCGAGGGCGGACATCTTCTCCAGGTGCTCCACGAGTCCCTCCCGGCCGGTGCGGAGGCCGAGCCGGATGGTGGTGGCGGGGGCCGCGGGGTTGGGCAGGAGGTCGAGCATCATGGGGGTCAGATAGGGCTTGGGGCGGTCGGCGGTCAGCCGCCGCCACTGCTCCGTCTTCAGACGGAGCGCTCCCAGGTCACGGGGGTAGTTGAGGCTCGCGTCGACGTGTTCCGCGATCCACTCCGGGCTCTGCTGGGCGTTGCCCGCGACCGCGATCGGGATGGTCCCGTCGGTGGGCTTGGGCAGGACGTCGAGTTGCCGGTCGGGGGTGAGGCCGAGCCGGGGCAGATCCAGCCCCTGGCCGGTGGGCGGGGTGGCCCAGGCGGTGCGCAGCACCTCGACGCCGGTGCGGAAGGTCTCGGCGCGGGTGGTGAACTCGACGCCGAAGAGCGGGTATTCGACGGGCCGGTCACCACTGGCCAGGCCGAGGACGAAGCGCCCGCCGGACAGGACGTCGACGGTCGCGGCCGCCTTGGCGACCAGAAGTGGCCGGCGCAGTGGCAGGACGACGGCCGCGGTGCCGAGTACCGCGCGTTCGGTGACCGCCGCGAGATGTCCCAGGTGGGTGAAGGTCTCGAACACCGACCCGGCGTCGCCGAAGTGCACCGGGTCGTACAGCGGGACGTCACGGACCCACAGGGCGGCGAATCCGGACCGGTCGGCGAGACGGGCGAGTTGAGCGTGTGCGTCGAGGGACGGTACGCCGAAGGGGCGGCCCGCCTTCCGGTCGGTGGCCGGCCGGGACTGCCCCCAGTCGTTGTCCAGGGGGAGTTCCAGGCCGAGGGTGAGGCGGCCATCGGGGTGGGTCAGACGGTTCAGGGCAGTGGACATGATGCGAGGACGGCTTCCGGGAGAGGGGAAACGGGGGCGGGAACGGGCCGCGCCGCCCCGGCCGGCTGATGAGCACGGCCGCGGCGGCGCGGTCGAGTGGGGCGGTCCAGTGGCGTGGTGGCCGGGTCAGTTGAGGGTGTCGGGGTCCGGCCCGGTGCGCTGACCGCGGTCGAGAGCGCTGATCGCCTCGATGTCCTCAGGGGTGAGGGTGAAGTCGAAGACGTCGATGTTCTCCCGGATGCGGGCGGGGGTCACGGACTTGGGGATCACGACGTTCCCCAGCTGTAGGTGCCAGCGCAGGACCACCTGGGCGGGCGTCTTGCCGTGCCGCCGCGCTATCGCGGTGAGGGCGGGGTCCTGGAGAAGGGCGCCCTGGGCCAACGGGCTCCACGCCTCGGTGGCGATGTTGTGCTGGGCGTGGAAGGCCCGCAGCTCCCCCTGCTGGAGGTAGGGGTGCAGCTCGACCTGGTTGATGACCGGGACCACACCGCTGTGGTCCAGCAGCCGCCCCAGATGGGCGGGCTGGAAGTTGGACACGCCGATGGCGCGGGTGCGGCCGTCGGCCAGCAGCTTCTCCAGGGCGCGCCAGGTGTCCAGGTAGAGGTCACGGGCGGGGGTGGGCCAGTGGATCAGGTAGAGGTCCACGTAGTCGGTGCCGAGCTTGGCCAGGCTGGCGTCGAAGGCCGCGAGGGTGGAGTCGTGACCCTGGTCGGCGTTCCACAGCTTGGTGGTGAGGAACAGCTCCTCGCGGGGGACACCGGACTCGGCCAGGGCACGGCCGACCCCGGCCTCGTTGCCGTAGATGGCCGCGGTGTCGATGGAGCGGTAGCCGGCCTCGATGGCGGAGAGCACCGCGCCGGTGGTCTGCGCGTCCTCCACCTGGAAGACGCCGAAGCCCAGCTGCGGGATCTCGATGCCGGTGTGGAGGGTGACGTTGGGTACGGAGGTCATGGTGTCCTTCGTCGGGTCGTATGTGTTGTGGGGTTCTGGGGTCTCGGTGGTTCGGGGGTCTCAGCCGAGCGTCGCGACCGCCGTGGTGGCGATCTCGTGGTCCTGCTCGGGAGCGCCGCCGCCCACGCCGAGCGCGCCGATCAGCCGGCCGTCGCGGTGGACCGGGACGCCACCGGCGATGAACAGCAGCGGGCGGTCGAGGGCGGTGGGCAGGGTGTGGAAGGCGCCTCCGGGCTGGACCGCGTCGACCAGGCCCGCGGTGGGGGCGTCCAGCTGGAGCGCGGTGAACGCCTTGCGGGTGCTGGTCTCCCCCGCGATCAGTACGGCCCGGTCGTCGCGCCGGAAGGCCAGCAGATGGCCACCGGCGTCGAGGACGCTGATGGCGGCCGCCACCCCGGCCGCCTCGGCGGCGGCGCGGGCGGCCTGGACGAGGGCCTCGGCGTCCTTCGTGGTCAGCGGGGCGACGGCGGTCTCGGGGGTGCTCATGGCGGGTCGGTCTCCTTGATGGTGGTGGTGCTGTTCGGTGTTCGGTACGGGGTGGCTCAGTGCCGGCCGGTGAGCGCGTGGGCCGGTTCGGTGGTGGCGCCGTCGTGGCCGCGGCGGGCGTCGCGGCGCTCCAGGGCGGCCGAGAGGACGGCGAGGACCAGGGCGGATCCGGCGAGGATGGCGCCGACCCAGTTGGGCGCGGTGTAGCCGAGTCCGGCCGAGATCACCAGGCCGCCGAGCCAGGCCGAGAGCGCGTTGCCCAGGTTGAAGGCGCCGATGTTGACGGCGGAGGCGAGGGTGGGGGCACCCGCCGCGTGGTCCAGCACCCGCTTCTGCAGCGGGGGAACGGTCGCGAAGCCCAGGGCGCCGACGAGAGCGATGGAGATGGCGGCCGCGATCTTGTTGTGCGCGGTGAACGTGAACGCGGCCAGCACCAGCGCGAGGGCGCCCAGCGATACGTACAGCATCGGCATCAGGGCCCGGTCGGCGAACCGGCCGCCGAGGAGGTTGCCGCCGACCATGCCGAGGCCGAAGAGGACCAGCAGCCAGGTGACGGAGGAGTCCGCGAAGCCCGCGACCTCGGTCATCATCGGCGCGATGTAGGTGATGGCGGCGAAGACACCGCCGAAGCCGAGCACGGTCATCGCCATGGCCAGCAGTACCTGTGCGTTGCGGAAGGCCGCCAGCTCATGGATCAGGTGCACGCCCTCCGGCTTGGGGATGTCGGGAACGAGCTTGGCGATGCCCGCCAGGCCGATCACGCCGAGCGCCGCGACGAGGAAGAAGGTGGTCCGCCACCCCAGCGACTGGCCGACCGAGGTGCCGAGCGGCACGCCGACGACGTTGGCGACGGTCAGGCCCGTGAACATCATCGAGATGGCTCCGGCCTTCTTCTCGGGTGCGACCAGGTCGGCCGCGACGACCGATCCGATGCCGAAGAACGCGCCGTGCGCGAAGGAGGCGACGATCCGTCCCACGGCCATCACGCCGAAGGCGGGCGCGACCGCGGAGAGCAGATTGCCCACCACGAACAGCGCCATCAGCAGCATCAGCATGCGCTTGCGGGAGATCTTCGTACCGAGCGCGGTCATCAGCGGCGCGCCGACCATGACGCCGAGCGCGTAGCCGGTCACCAGGAACCCGGCGGTGGGGATGGACACATCGAAGTCCCCGGCGACCTCGGGCAGCAGGCCCATGATCACGAACTCGGTGGTTCCGATCCCAAAGGCCCCGATGGCGAGGGCCAGCAGTGCGATGGGCATGAAAGTTCACTCCAAGTGATTGCTACCGCCCTTTACGAGCATCCACAATACTTGCAGACGCAGTAATTGCAAGC
>NZ_JAAAYH010000258.1:0-13116 GCF_018035285.1 Streptomyces sp. MK37H
GGTCGCCGTCGGGTTGATCAGCAGCGCCAGGACGGCGAGGGCCGCGACGGCGGTGGCCACTCCGGCGGCGATCAGCCCGCCGCCGTTCTGCACCAGCGTCCAGGCCACCGGCAGCGCCATCAGCTGGGTGATCATCGCGGGGCCGCGGCTCCAGCGGCGCCGCAGCCACAGCCCACGCGCCGCCAGCAGCGGCAGCAGGGCCAGCGCCAGCACGGTGACCCCGAGCATCTCCGCCTGCTGGGGGCTCTCCGGATTCCCGGTCAGCCCCATGATCAGTACGTAGACGCCGAAGCCCAGCAGCACCACGCCCTCCGCGGCGGCCAGCACCGCGGCGGCCGTCAGCCGGGCGGGGCGGGGCCCGGTGGGCGCGGCGTCGGCGGCACCGGCGGCGTCGGCCGCCTTGGCGGCCCCGGCGTCCGGCCGCGCCGCGGCCTTCTGCGCCGTGGCCTTCTGCGCCTTCTTCGCGGTAGCGGACTTCTTACTGCTCACGCCAGCAGCCTAGCCGTCCTCGAGGCGCCCGGGCCCTACCCCCCTGGGGCCGGTCGCCCCGGATGGGTAGGCTGGCGCGCATGCGCGCACTCCTCGTGGTCAACCCGGCAGCAACCACCACCAGTGCCCGCACCCGGGATGTTCTGTTCCACGCGCTCGCCAGCGATCTGAAGCTGGACGTGGCGACCACGGAGTACCGGGGGCACGCCCGCGACCTGGCCCGGCGGGCGGTCGACGGCGGCACTCATGAACTGGTCGTGGCGTTCGGCGGCGACGGCACCGTCAACGAGGTGGTCAACGGACTGCTGCACCATGGCCCCGCCCCGCAGGAGTTGCCCCGGCTCGCGGTCGTGCCCGGCGGCTCCACCAATGTCTTCGCCCGAGCGCTCGGGCTGCCCAATGACGCCGTCGAGGCGACCGGCGCCCTGCTGGACGCGTTGAGAGACGGCACCGAGCGCACCGTGGGCCTCGGACTCGCGGGCGGCACTCCCGGCACCCGGGACGAGTCGGTCCCGGCCCGCTGGTTCACCTTCTGCGCCGGGCTCGGCTTCGACGCGAGCGTCATCGGCCGGGTCGAGCAGCAGCGCGAGCGCGGCAAGCGGTCCACCCACGCCCTCTACATACGGCAGATGGTGCGGCAGTTCATGGGGGAGCCGCACCGGCGGCAGGGCACCATCACCATCGGGCGGCCGGGCGAGGACCCGATCGAGGAGCTGGCGCTGTCGATAGTCTGCAACACCTCCCCGTGGACCTTTCTGGGCAACCGCCCGGTCTACGCGGCGCCCCAGGCGTCCTTCGACACCGCCCTCGACGTGCTGGGACTCGCCAAGCTGTCGGCGCCGGCGGTGACCCGCTACGCGACCCAGCTGCTGATGTCGACACCCGAGCGCGGGCCCCGCGGCAAGCATGTGGTAGCGCTTCACGATCTGACGGACTTCACCTTGCAATCCCAGGCGCCACTGCCGTTCCAGATGGACGGTGACCATCTGGGACTGCGTACGAGCGTGACGTTCACAGGCGTACGCCGTGCACTGCGTGTGATTGTGTGAGTGAGACCGCAAAAAGTCCTTCCAGTCGAACGTTTACCCTGTACTCCACCCACCGGAAGTACGGCTGTGACCGAGCCGACACCAAGGAATCAAAAAAAACTTTCCGGAAGGGGTTGTATCCGTCGCCGAGGTTTGCGAGTCTCTTCTTGGCGATCGGGACGGCCTTCTGAAAGGCCCCCTTGAGAGCCCGAACCCCCTCCTCATCCCACAGGACCGCACCAGCCCCAACTGGTGTGGCGGCCCTGCCCTTGCGGGGGGATTCGTGAAAGCGTTCACATTCACAAGCAACGAGCCCGCAATACGAGGAGATGGAGCAGCCATGGACTGGCGTCACAACGCCGTTTGCCGCGAGGAAGACCCCGAGCTGTTCTTCCCCATCGGCAACACCGGTCCTGCGCTGCTGCAGATCGAGGAAGCCAAGGCCGTCTGCCGCCGCTGCCCCGTCATGGAGCAGTGCCTGCAGTGGGCGCTTGAGTCCGGCCAGGACTCCGGCGTCTGGGGTGGAATGAGCGAAGACGAGCGCCGCGCCATGAAGCGCCGTGCCGCTCGCAACCGGGCACGCAACGCCAGCGCCTGAAGCCCGGCACCCCGTGGCCCCCGAGCCGCAGCGCGTAGTAACCCCCATGCGCACAGCATCATGAGCTTTGAGCCCCGGACCGGATGGGTCCGGGGCTCAGTGCTTTCCGGGCTCATAACAATCCCGATAACGCTACTGATAACGATGCGGACACCGATGCGCTCAGCGCATCAGTGCTTCTCCGCACCCACCGGGAAGTCCAGCATCACCCGGGTGCCGCGCTCCGGGGCGGGCACCATGTCGAACGTCCCGCCCAGTTCCCCCTCCACCAGGGTGCGGACGATCTGAAGCCCGAGGTTTCCGGCCCGCTGGGGGTCGAACCCCTCGGGCAGCCCGCGCCCGTCGTCCTGGACGATCACCGCCAGCCGGCTCTCCTCACCGCTGCCCCCGCGCACCGCCGAGACCTCGACCGTGCCCTGCTCCCCCGGTCCGAAGCCGTGCTCCAGCGCGTTCTGCAGCACCTCGGTGAGGACCATGGACAGCGGGGTGGCCACCTCGGCGTCCAGGATGCCGAACCGCCCGGTGCGGCGGCCGGTCACCTTGCCGGGCGATATCTCGGCCACCATCGCCAGCACCCGGTCGGCTATGTCGTCGAACTCGACCCGCTCATCGAGGTTCTGCGAGAGGGTCTCATGGACGATGGCGATCGAGCCGACCCTGCGCACCGCCTCGTTGAGCGCCTCCCGCCCCTGCGCCGAGTCCATGCGGCGGGCCTGGAGCCGCAACAGGGCCGCCACCGTCTGGAGGTTGTTCTTCACCCGGTGGTGGATCTCCCGGATGGTGGCGTCCTTGGTGATCAACTCGCGCTCGCGGCGGCGCAGTTCGGTGACGTCCCGCAGCAGCACCAGTGAGCCGATGTGCAGCCCCTTGGGCTTGAGCGGAATGGCCCGCAGCTGGATGACTCCGTCGCCGCCCTCGACCTCGAACTCCCGGGGCGCCCAGCCGCTGGCCAGTTTGACCAGCGCCTCGTCCACCGGGCCACGCACCGGGGCGAGTTCGGCGGTGGTCCTGCCCAGGTGGTGGCCGACGAGGTCGGCGGCGAGACCCAGCCGGTGGTAGGCGGAGAGCGCGTTGGGGCTCGCGTACTGGACCACCCCGTCCGCGTCGAGCCGGATCAGCCCGTCGCCCGCGCGCGGTGAGGCGTCCATGTCGACCTGCTGATTGGGGAACGGAAACGATCCCGCGGCGATCATCTGGGCGAGGTCGGACGCGCTCTGGAGGTAGGTGAGCTCAAGCCGGCTGGGGGTCCGTACGGTCAGCAGATTGGTGTTCCGCGCGATCACGCCGAGGACCCGGCTCTCCCGCCGGACCGGGATGGACTCCACCCGCACCGGCACCTCCTCGCGCCACTCGGGGTCGCCCTCCCGGACGATCCGGCCCTCGTCCAGGGCGGCGTCCAGCATGGGACGGCGGCCGCGGGGTACGAGATGGCCGACCATGTCGTCCTGGTAGGAGGTGGGCCCGGTGTTCGGCCGCATCTGGGCCACGGAGACATACCGGGTGCCGTCGCTGGTGGGGACCCACAGCACAAGATCGGCGAACGAGAGGTCGGAGAGCAGCTGCCACTCCGAGACCAGCAGGTGGAGCCACTCGAGATCGGAATCGTCGAGTGCGGTGTGCTGGCGGACGAGGTCGTTCATGGAGGGCACAGTGTGAGCCTACCCTCACCGGTGGATTAGCCTATTCGCGCATAAGCATGGACAGGCAGCAGTGGTCTAGTCCAGAATATCGAGCACTGCGATCTTCCGCTCTCCCCGCACAGGAGGGCGGATCGAGGAACTCGGAGCGCTCTGCCCTGACCGCCCGGGAGTCCTCAGGTCGGCCGCTCGGCCGACGCAACTCCGGGCTGCGGTGCCGGGCGGGTTGAGGGTCCCGCCCTGGCGCCGCGGCCCGCGGGTGTCACACATCCGCGGCCGCGGGTGGCACACATGGGCTCCCGCGCCTCTCGAAGGCCGCGGGAGCCTTTTCCGTGTGCCTCAGTGATGTGCGGCGGGGACCCACGGTGTCCCAGCGGCCCCCGCCGCAAGCCTCAGCGGGTCTCCGTCACCTTCGCCAGCGCCCGCGGTGCGTCCGGGTCCTGCCCGCGCGCGATCGTCACCTCGTACGCCAGCATCTGCAGCGGCAGGATCTCCAGGATCGGCTGGACCTCCTCGGCGACGCCGTCCGTCGGCAGGGCGAATCCCGCCGAGGCCCGCTCCACCTCCGACGCGCCGCCGATGACCACGAGGTCCGCGCCCCGGCCGCGTAGCCGCTCCAGGACCGGCTGCAGCGCCTGGCCGCCCTTGCCCTCGGTGACGATCGCGATCACCGGCGAGATGTTGTCGACCATGGCCAGCGGGCCGTGCAGCAGATCGGCCCCGGAGTAGGAGAGCGCCGGGATGTAGCTGGTCTCCATCAGCTTCAGGGCGGCTTCCTTGGCGGTCGGGTAGCCGTAGCCCCGGGAGGTGAGCACCATCCGCTCGGCGAAGCGGTAGCGCGCCGCGAGCTGCCGGACCTCGTCCTGGCGGTCGAGGATCTGCTGGGCGAGGTCGGGCAGCACCTTGGCGGCCGCGCCGTCGCCGCCGCGCAGCCCCTCCACGAAGAGGTAGAGGGCGAGGAGTTCGGCGGTGTAGGTCTTGGTCGCGGGCAGCGCCTTCTCCGGCCCGGCCAGGACGTCGATGTGGAATTCGGAGACGGCCGCGAGCGGCGAGTCGGCGTTGTTGGTCACCGCGAGGGTGATCGCACCGGCCGCGCGGGCGGCCTCGGTGGAGGCCACCAGGTCCGGGGAGCCCCCGGACTGGCTGACAGTGATCACCAGGACGTCGGTGAGGTCCGGCCGCGCGCCGTACGCGGTGGTGGTGGACATGGAGGTCAGCCCGCACGGCTTGCCGAGCAGTACCTCGAGCAGGTACTTGGCGTACAGCGCCGCGTTGTCCGAGGTGCCCCGGGCGGTGAGCAGGACGAAGCGCGGGTTGCGGGCGGCGATCCGCTCCGCGACCTCGCGGATCCTCGGGGCGCCCTGATCGAGGATGCGGCGCAGCACGGCGGGCTGCTCGGCCATCTCGCCGGACATGATCCGGCCCGGCTGGTCGCTGCGCTGGGCCGTCGTCGTGGCGGACATGCTGGGTGCCTCCAGGTGGCTCTGTGCCGGGCTGGGCCGAGGGGGGCTGAGGAGTCAGTCCCCGGGGTGGTCACCGGCGCCGTTGCCGACGATCACTTCCGCGGCCGCCCGTCCACACACCCGGGCGGCGCCGTGGGTCGCGATGTGCAGCGCCCCGGCGGGCGGCGCCTGGGGCACCCCCATCTCCACGACGACCGTCTCCGGCCGGGCGGCGAGCAGGGCGTCCAGCGCGTCGGCCATCCAGGGGTGGCGGTGGACATCGCGGACCACAGCGACGATCCTACGGTCCCCCGCGGTGTCGAGCATATTTTCGATCAGGCCGTGGGCGCCCAGGGTGTCGGCGTCCTGCCGCCCGTAGGTGGCGGCCCCGGTGCCGGGGCGTAGCCGGGCCAGTTCGGCGCCGACGCCCCAGGGGGTCTCCTCACCGACGGCGATGTTGGCCACCGGGGTGAAGGCGGCTACGTAGGCGGGTCCGGTCACCGGCTCGTACGAAGACCCGGCCGGGGTGACTCTGAGCGCCCGACGCGCGGCGGCGAGCCCCACCCCCGCGGCGGGCTCGATGCCGTGCGCCGCGCGCGGTCCTCCGGAGCGGCGCGTCCAATCCCCCAGGGCGCGCACCCGCGCCGCCGCCTCGGCCAGCCGCTCCTCCGCCAGCCGCCCCTCGATGACGGCGGTGACCAGCGCGTCGCGCAGCCGCAGCACGGTGCCTTCGTCGGCGAGTCCGCCGCCCACGCAGATCGCGTCGGCGCCCGCGGCGATCGCCAGGACGCTGCCGCGCTCGATGCCGTACGCGTCGGCGATGGCCCGCATCTCCATGCCGTCGGTGACGATCATCCCGTCGAAGCCGAGTCCGCCGTCGGCCACGGGCCGGCGCAGCAGGCCGTGCAGTGCGGTGGGGCTGAGGGTGGCGGGCAGGTCGGGGTCGAGCGCGGGCAGCAGGATGTGCGCGCTCATCACGGCCTTGGTCCCGGCGGCGACGGCGGTGCGGAAGGGCACCAGTTCGCGGGCGGTCAGGGTGTCGAGACCGGCGTCGATGCGCGGCAGGGCGTGGTGGGAGTCGACGGCGGTGTCGCCGTGGCCGGGGAAGTGCTTGGTGCAGGCGGCCACCCCGGCGCCCTGGAGGCCCTCGATGTACGCGGCGGTGTGCCGCGCCACGAGCCCCGGTTCGGCGCCGAAGGAGCGCACGCCGATGACGGGGTTGTCGGGGTTGGAGTTGACGTCGGCGGAGGGCGCCCAGTTGAGGTTGACGCCGCATTCGGCGAGGCGGCGGCCCAGCTCGCGGGCGACGGCGCGGGTCAGCTCCGGGTCGTCGACGGCGCCGAGCGCCAGGTTGCCGGGGAAGGAGGAGCCGGTGCGCACCTCCAGCCGGGTGACGTCGCCGCCCTCCTCGTCGATCGCCACCAGCACGTCGTCACGCTCGGCGCGCAGCTGGGCGGTGAGGGCGCCCAGCTGCTCGGGGGTGGCGATGTTCCGGCCGAACAGGCCGACGGAGGCGAGCCCCTCACCGAGCCGCCGCAGCACCCAGTCGGGGGCGGTGGTGCCGGTGAAGCCGGGCTGGAGAACCGTGAGGGCGTCGCGGGTGAGGGTGGCCGAGTCGTGTGCGAGGGTCGTCATAAACCGGGATCATCCCTTCACAGCGCCGGAAGTGAGCCCACCGACCGCCTTGCGTTGCAGAAACAGGAACAGGAGCAGGATCGGGATGGCGAACAGCGACGCTGCCGCCATGGTGGCACCCCAGTCGTCGCCGAAGGCGGTCTGGAAGCTGGACAGCCACAGCGGAAGCGTCTGGGCGCCCGGGTCCTTGTTCAGGATGAGCACGAGCGGGAATTCGTTCCAGGCCGTGATGAAGCCGAAGAGCGAGGTGGCCATCAGGCCGGGGGCGAGCAGCGGGAAGATCACCCGGATGAACGCCTGCGGACGGGTGCAGCCGTCCACCATCGCCGACTCCTCCAGCTCCTTGGGGATCGCGGCCACGTAGGCGCGGAGCGTGAGGATGGTGAAGGGCAGCACCATGACCATGTAGAACAGGGTCAGCGGAAGCAGGCTGTTCAGCATGTCGCCGTCGCGCACCAGCATGTAGATGGCGATGACCAGGACCTCCCAGGGCGCCATCTGCGCGATCATGAACGTCACCAGGAAGCCGCGGCGCCCCTTGAACCGCATCCGGGCGAGGGCGAACGACGCGAGCAGCGCGATCAGCAGGGAGAGGCCGACCGCCGAGAGGGTGACGGTGAGGGAGTTGCCCACCAGGGTCCAGAAGTTCTCCGCGTCCATGGCCTTCTGGAAGTGTTCGAGGGTGGCTCCGGTCGGGAACCACACCGGGTCCTCGGAGATGATGTCCGAGGTCGGCTTGAGGGCCGTGGTGAACATCCAGTAGACGGGGAACGCGAAGCCGAGAAAGAGCACGACGGCGGTCGCGTTGGGCCACAGCCGGGCGAGCGGCGAGCGCTTCACAGCTCGTCCTCCTCTTGCCTGAGCACGATCCGGAGGTAGTAGGAGGTCAGCGCCAGCAGGACCGCGATGGTCAGCAGCGAGATCGCGGCGCCCATGCCGTAGTGCTGGTTGCCGACGCCCTCGATGAAGGCGTAGACGGGCAGGGTTTCGGTGAGCCGGTCGGGGCCGCCCTCGTTGATCGCGAAGACCTGGGCGAACGCCTTGAAGACCCAGATGACTTCGAGGAACGTCGTGGCCAGCAGGAACGGCTTGAGGAAGGGGAAGGTCACCGAGGTGAAGCTCTTCCAGCCGCCGGCGCCGTCGAGCGCGGCCGCCTCGTAGAGCTCGCCGGGGATGGTGGTGGTCGCGGCGTAGAGGTTGATCGCCACGAAGGGGATCGACTGCCAGACGATCAGCACGGTGATGACGAAGAACGTGGAGAACTGGCCACCGGTCCAGTTGTAGTGCGCCATGG
Source organism: Streptomyces sp. MK37H (assembly GCF_018035285.1). Classification (NCBI taxonomy): domain Bacteria; kingdom Bacillati; phylum Actinomycetota; class Actinomycetes; order Kitasatosporales; family Streptomycetaceae; genus Streptomyces; species Streptomyces sp. MK37H. The sequence goes on from NZ_JAAAYH010000258.1 coordinate 8,124, forward strand.
AGTGCCGGCCGAGCGCGTCCAGCACCCAGTTGACCACCCCGAACCGGGTGGCGAAGAGCCACTGGAAGACGGTGGTGGCGGCGATGGTCGGCATGGCCCAGGCCAGTACGAGACCGACCGAGAGCAGCAGCCGCATCTTGCTGCCGAGGCGGGCCAGCAGCAGTCCGACCAGGGTGCCCAGCAGCATGATCAGCACCACGTTGACCGCGGTGAAGATCACCGACCGCAGGGTGACCCGCCAGAAGTCCTCGCTGGTCAGCGTCTCGCGGTAGTTGTCGACCCCGTTCCACTCGGTGAGGTGCTGGATCAGCTGCCGCATATTGAGGTTCTGGAACGACAGCAGGCCGTCCTTGACCAGCGGCCAGCCCAGGAGCAGCACGGTCGCCGCCAGCGCGGGCAGCAGCAGGAGGTACGGGGCGGCGCCGGTCAGCCGTCCGCGCCCGGGGGTGCCCGGGGCCGGGCGGCGGGTGCCTGGCGGCTCCCCGCTCCGGCGGACCCCGGCCGCCGCCGGGCCGGGGTCCTGGCGTTCGGTCGCTACGGACATTCGGCTCAACGCTCCTGGCTGAGACGCTTGTTCAGCTCGCCCTCGACCGACTTGGCCGCCTCGGCGGGCGACTTACCGGTGAGCACCGCGGTCATATAGGTCTTGACGGGGTTCGGGGCGTTCTCCACCGCGGCCCATTCGGGGATCAGCGGGGTGGTGCCGCCGGTCGCGGCGGCCGGGGCGGCCGCCTGCCCGGCGGGGTTGCCCTTGAGCTGCGCCTGGAGGGACTCCTTGTTGGGGATGACACCGCCTTCCTTGGCGAGCTGTCCCTCGTAGGTGTCATTGAGCGCGATCTTCAGGAACTCCTTGGCCAGTTCCTGCTTTTCGCTGCCCGCTGCGACCGCGAGGTTGGAGCCGCCGAGGAAGACACCCTCCGGCTTGCCCGCGGTCTCGCCCGGGATGGTGAAGTAGCCGATGTCCTTCTCGATCTTCGGGTTGGCCTTGATGGCGATCCCGGCCTCCCAGCCCATGCCGATGAAGGCGCCGGTCTTGCCCTTGGCGAAGACCTCGCCCTGCTGCGGGGTGGCCTCGTCCTTGTCCTTGGGGGCCTTGCTGAAGGACTGGTACTGCTTGTAGATGTCCATGGCCTTGCCGACCTTGGGGTCGGCGAGGTTGGAGACCCACTTGTCGCCGTCCTTCTTCACCAGGTCGGCGCCGGTGCCGATGGTCAGCCCGTCGAAGAAGTACCAGTTCTGGCCCGGGAGATAGATGGGCTCGGCGTCGGTCTTCTTCTTGATGGTGTCGAGGTCGCGGAAGAACTCGGTGCGGGTCTTGGGGGTGTCCTTGATCCCGGCCTCGGCCCAGATCTTCTTGTTGTAGAGGACGACCCGGTTGGCCGCGTACCACGGCGCCGCGTACTGCTTGCCGTCATAGACCGCGGACTTGTTGATCGACTCCGACCAGTCGGCGCCGATCGACTTCTTCAGATCACCGAGTTCGGCCAGGCCGCCGGTCTGCGCGTAGGACGGGGTCTGGGTGTTGCCGATCTCCAGCACATCCGGCGGGTCGGACTCCGAGAGCGCGGTGGTCACCTTCTGCTGAATGCCGTTCCACTGCTGGATCTCCAGCTTCAGCTTGGCGCCCGTCTTCTTCTCGAAAGCGGCCTTGACATCCTTCGTCCAGCCGTCCGGCGCGGAGCCGTCCATCGCCCAGACGGTGAGCGTCTGCCCCTTGAAACCGTCCGCTCCGGCCTTGTCGTCATCGCCGTCGGACCCACAGGCCGCGACGGATACCAGCATTGCCGCGACACCCGTCGCCGCTATGAGCCCACGCTTCACGCCACTCTCCTCAGAAGGCCGGATCAGGGGTTTAATGGTCCAGACCAGTGCCCGCAGCTTGGCCTAGACCTTTTGGGGTGTCAAGGGTGTATAAGAGTCACCGGAGGCTCCGTTACCGGACCGACACTTCCCGACATCCGGACCGGCGGACCGCCCGGAGCCGGGACCGTGCCACGATGTGAGGCGCTGGATTCTTCAGGAGACCGGTGACGGCGGTGGACGCCGGTGACGGCAGCGGACCAGGAGTCGGAAGGGCGCGCGATGGACACCGAGGGGGCAACGGCGGCAGCGGCGGCCACCACGACGGCCGAGAGCGACGGCAACGGCTCCAATGGGGCACGCACCGCGCGCGTCCCGAAGTACTACCGCCTCAAGCGCCACTTGCTGGAGATGACCGAGACCCTGCCACCAGGCACCCCGGTTCCACCGGAGCGCACCCTGGCCGCGGAGTTCGACACCTCGCGCACCACCGTGCGCCAGGCGCTCCAGGAGCTGGTCGTCGAGGGTCGTCTGGAGCGGATCCAGGGCAAGGGCACCTTCGTGGCCAAGCCCAAGGTCTCCCAGGCGCTGCAACTCACCTCGTACACCGAGGACATGAAGGCCCAGGGCCTGGAGCCCACCTCCCAGCTGCTGGACATCGGCTATGTCACCGCCGACGACCGGCTCTCCGGGCTGCTGGACATCGCCGCCGGCGGACGGGTGCTGCGCATCGAGCGGCTGCGGCTGGCCAGCGGTGAGCCGATGGCGATCGAGACCACCCATCTGTCGGCCAAGCGCTTCCCCGCGCTGCGCCGCAGCCTGGTGAAGTACACCTCGCTCTACACGGCGCTGGCCGAGGTGTACGACGTCCGGCTGGCCGAGGCCGAGGAGACCATCGAGACCTCGCTGGCCACTCCGCGCGAGGCGGGGCTGCTGGGCACGGACGTGGGGCTGCCGATGCTGATGCTCTCGCGGCACTCGCGGGACGCGTCCGGGGAGCCGGTGGAGTGGGTGCGGTCGGTCTACCGCGGGGACCGCTACAAGTTCGTGGCGCGGCTGCAGCGGCCGAACGACTGAGGAGCGCCGCTGTCCGAGCCGGGCCGTGATACGGCTGACCGGCTATCTTTCTCATACCGATATACGGACGGGTAGTGACGACCGCCGGGCCCCGGGCTTAGATTTCCTGCGCATTACACAAATGATCAGCTGTGATCCAGGTGATCGACTGTGACGCAGGTGATGAGCCGAGGGGACTGGAGCCCGCCACATGTCAGACACGTCCGCTTCACCCGGCAGGAGACCGGTTGTGACGCCCACGCGCGTCGTGGCCGCTCTGTGCCTGATCGCCCCGTTCGTCGGGATGCTCTGGGTCGGTTCGTACGGCAAGGTCGAGCCGACCTTCATCGGGATCCCGTTCTTCTACTGGTACCAGATGCTCTGGGTGCCGATCTCGGCCGCGCTGACCTCGGTCGCCTACGTCCTGGTCCGCCGTGAGCGGCGGGAGCGCAAGGGGGGTGACTCGGCATGAACGGCGGAGTGAACGGCGTCGCGCTCGCCGTCTTCATCTTCTTCTTCGTGGCCGTCACGGTCATGGGCTTCCTGGCCGCGCGCTGGCGCGCCGCCGAGAACGCCAACAACCTCGACGAGTGGGGTCTGGGCGGCCGCAGCTTCGGCACCTGGATCACCTGGTTCCTGCTCGGCGGCGACCTGTACACCGCGTACACCTTCGTCGCCGTCCCGGCCGCGATCTACGCGACCGGCGCGGCCGGGTTCTTCGCGGTCCCGTACACCATCCTGGTCTACCCGCTGATCTTCACCTTCCTGCCCCGGCTCTGGTCGGTGTCCCACAAGCACGGGTACGTCACCACCTCGGACTTCGTCCGCGGCCGCTTCGGCTCCAAGGGGCTGTCGCTGGCCGTCGCGATCACCGGCATCCTCGCCACCATGCCGTACATCGCCCTCCAGCTGGTGGGCATCCAGGCGGTGCTGGACGTGATGGGCGTCGGCGGCGGCGAGAACACCAACTGGTTCATCAAGGACCTGCCGCTGCTGATCGCCTTCGGTGTGCTCGCGGCGTACACCTACTCCTCGGGTCTGCGCGCCCCCGCGCTGATCGCGTTCGTCAAGGACACCCTGATCTACATCGTCATCGCGGTGGCGATCATCTACATCCCGATCAAGCTGGGTGGCTTCGACGACATCTTCAGCGCGGCGAACGACAAGTTCACCAAGGCCGGCGCGGGCGGGCTCGCACCACCCGCGGAGGGCCAATGGGCGTACGGCACGCTGGCCCTGGGCTCGGCGCTCGCCCTGTTCATGTATCCGCACTCGATCACGGCGACGCTCTCCAGCCGCAGCCGCGAGGTGATCCGCCGCAACACCACGATCCTGCCGCTGTACTCGCTGATGCTGGGGCTGCTGGCGCTGCTGGGCTTCATGGCCATCGCCGCCGGGGTGACGGTCGAGAACGGCCAGCTGGCCATCCCCCAGCTCTTCGAGGACATGTTCCCCGACTGGTTCACGGGCGTTGCCTTCGCCGCGATCGGCATCGGCGCGCTCGTCCCGGCGGCCATCATGTCGATCGCCGCGGCCAACCTCTTCACCCGCAACATCTACAAGGACTTCCTCCGGCCGAACGCCACGGCCGAGGAGGAGACCAAGGTCTCCAAGCTGGTCTCGCTGCTGGTGAAGGTCGGTGCGCTGATCTTCGTGCTGGGCATGGACAAGACCGTCGCGATCAACTTCCAGCTGCTGGGCGGGATCTGGATCCTCCAGACCTTCCCGGCACTGGTGGGCGGCCTGTTCACCCGCTGGTTCCACCGCTGGGCGCTGCTGGCGGGCTGGGCGGTCGGCATGGTCTACGGAACGTGGAAGGCGTACGACACCCCGAGCGGCACCCAGAAGCACTTCGGCAACACCGCCGATGTGCCCGGTATCGGCGAGATCGGCTACATCGGCCTCACCGCCTTCGTGCTCAACGTGGTGGTCACGGTCGTGCTGACGCTGATCCTGCGGGCGGTCAAGGCCCCGGACGGCGTGGACGAGACGTCCTCCGCCGACTACAAGGCGGACGCGGGTGACCCGGGCGTCCAGACCGACCTCCCGCCCGCCACGGCGGGCGCTCCGGGCGGCCACTGACGCCTGGCGGCGGGCCGCGCCGATTGACGGCGAACGGCGCCGGGGTCAGGGGGTG
>NZ_JAAAYH010000259.1:0-13004 GCF_018035285.1 Streptomyces sp. MK37H
GGTTCCGCTGCGCGTCGCGGTCATGGGGTGTGTGGTGAACGGTCCGGGTGAGGCGCGGGAAGCGGATCTGGGGGTGGCGTCAGGCAATGGCAAGGGGCAGATCTTCGTGAAGGGCGAGGTCATCAAGACCGTGCCGGAGTCGAAGATCGTGGAGACCCTGATCGACGAGGCCATGAACATCGCGCGGCGCATGGCGGACGAGGGGGTCCCGTCGGGTACCCCGGACGTCACCGTGGGCTGATACACCGAGGAGGGGAACCGACCGTGCCGTTGCTGGAGAACATCCGGGGCCCGCACGACCTCAGGGCGCTGACCGGTGAGGAACTGGCCGCGCTCGCCCAGGAGATCAGGGAGTTCCTGATCGACGCGGTGGCCAGGACCGGGGGCCATCTGGGACCGAACCTCGGCGTGGTCGAGCTGTCCATAGCCCTGCACCGCGTCTTCGACTCGCCCGCCGATCGCATCCTGTGGGACACCGGCCACCAGTCCTACGTCCATAAACTGCTCACCGGCCGCCAGGACTTCTCCAAGCTCCGCCACAAGGGCGGGCTGTCCGGCTATCCGTCACGGGCCGAGTCCGAGCACGACATCATCGAGAACAGCCATGCCTCCACCGTGCTGGGCTGGGCCGACGGCCTCGCCAAGGCCAATGAGGTGCACGGCCGCACCGACCATGTGGTGGCCGTCATCGGGGACGGGGCGCTCACCGGCGGGATGGCCTGGGAGGCGCTCAACAACATCGCCGCCGCCCGGGACCGGCCGCTGGTCATCGTCGTCAACGACAACGAGCGCTCCTACTCGCCGACCATCGGCGGGCTCGCCAACCACCTCGCCACCCTGCGCACCACCGACGGCTACGAGCGCTTTCTGGCCTGGGGCAAGGACGTGCTGCAGCGCACCCCCGTGGTCGGCCAGCCGCTGTACGGGTCGCTGCACGGCGCCAAGAAGGGGTTCAAGGACGCCTTCGCGCCGCAGGGCATGTTCGAGGACCTGGGGCTGAAGTACGTCGGCCCCATCGACGGCCATGACACCGAGGCGGTCGAGTCGGCCCTGCGCCGCGCCAAGCGGTTCCACGGCCCGGTCCTCGTCCACTGCCTCACCGAGAAGGGGCGGGGCTACCCGCCCGCGCTGGAGGACGAGGCGGATCGTTTCCACACCGTGGCCGCGATGGACCCGCTCACCTGCGCGCCGCTGATCCCTTCCGGCGGCCGCTCATGGACCTCGGTGTTCGGCGAGGAGATGGTGCGGATCGGCGCCGAGCGGCCCGATGTGGTGGCCCTCACCGCCGCGATGCTGCACCCCGTGGGGCTCGCCGGCTTCGCCGAGGCGTACCCCGAGCGGGTGTGGGACGTGGGCATCGCCGAGCAGCACGCGGCGGTCTCGGCGGCCGGGCTCGCCACCGGCGGACTCCACCCGGTCCTCGCCGTCTACGCCACCTTCCTCAACCGCGCCTTCGACCAGCTGCTCATGGATGTCGCCCTGCACCAGTGCGGGGTGACCTTCGTCCTGGACCGGGCCGGTGTCACCGGCACCGACGGGCCGAGCCACAACGGCATGTGGGACATGTCCGTCCTCCAGGTGGTGCCGGGGCTGCGGATCGCCGCCCCGCGCGACGCCGACCAGCTCCGTGCCCAGCTGCGCGAGGCGATCGACGTGGACGACGCGCCGACCGTCATCCGCTTCCCCAAGGAGTCGGTGGGGGAGCCGATTCCGGCGATCGACCGGGTGGGCGGGATGGACGTCCTGCGCCGGGGCGAGGACGTCCTCCTCGTGGCGGCCGGGGTCATGGCGCCCGTCGCGCTGCGCGCCGCCGAGCTGCTGGCCGGGCGCGGCATCGGCTGCACGGTGGTCGATCCGCGCTGGGTCAAGCCCGTGGACCCCGAGCTGCCCGGGCTCGCGGCGCGCCACCGGCTGGTGGCGGTCGTGGAGGACAATGTGCGCACCGGCGGGGTGGGCGCGGCGGTCGCCCAGGCGCTGCGGGACGCCGAAGTCGACCTGCCGGTGCGGACGTTCGGCATCCCCGAGGCGTTCCTGGCGCATGCCAAGCGCGGTGAGGTGCTCGCCGACATCGGGCTCACCCCCGCCGAGATCGCGGGCCGGATCGGGGCGGCCCTGACCCGTATCGAGGCGGCCCACCCGGAGCGGGCCGGCGCCCTCGCCGAGGCGCGTACCGCCGCCAAGGAGAGCCAGGCATGACAGCAGCCGAGCAGCAGCAGCGGCGTTCGGGCTTCGACCTCGGGAAGCTGCTGGCCGAGCGCGCCTCGGAGCGGTACGACCTGCACACCCGGCACCTCAACCACCAGCTGCCGCGGATGCTGCACACCATCGGGTTCGACAAGGTCTACGAGCGGGCCGAGGGCGCGTACTTCTGGGACGATGAGGGCCAGGACTACCTCGATATGCTCGCCGGTTTCGGGGTGATGGGCCTGGGTCGCCACCACCCCGTGGTCCGCAAGGCGCTGCACGACGTCCTGGACGCCGACCTGGCCGATCTGACCCGCTTCGACTGCCAGCCGCTGCCCGGTCTGCTGGCCGAGCGGCTGCTGACCCACGCCCCCCATCTGGACCGGGTCTTCTTCGGCAACAGCGGCACCGAGGCCGTCGAGACGGCCCTGAAGTTCGCCCGCTACGCCACCCGCAAGCCGCGCGTCCTGTACTGCGCCCACGCCTTCCACGGGCTGACCACCGGCGCGCTGTCGGTCAACGGCGAGGACGGCTTCCGCAAGGGGTTCGCCCCGCTGCTGCCCGACACCCCGATCGAGATGGGCGACCTCGACGCGCTGGAGCGGGAGCTGGCGCGCGGGGACGTGGCGGGGTTCGTGGTGGAGCCCATCCAGGGCAAGGGGGTGCACGAGGCCCCGCCCGGCTTCCTGCGCGCCGCACAGGAGCTGCTCCACCGCCACAAGGCCCTGCTCATCGCGGACGAGGTGCAGACCGGCCTCGGCCGCACCGGGGACTTCTTCGCCTACCAGCACGAGGACGGCGTCGAACCGGATCTGGTGTGCGTGGCCAAGGCCCTCTCCGGGGGCTATGTGCCGGTCGGCGCGACCCTCGGCAAGGACTGGATCTTCAAAAAGGTCTATTCGTCGATGGACCGGGTGCTGGTCCACTCGGCCAGCTTCGGCTCCAACGCCCAGGCCATGGCGGCCGGGCTCGCCGTCCTCGCCGTCATGGAGGACGAGGAGGTCGTGGCCAACGCCCGCCGCACCGGTGAGCTGCTGCGCGACCGCCTCGCCGCGCTGGTGGACCGCTACGAGCTGCTGCACGACGTCCGCGGCCGGGGGCTGATGATCGGCATCGAGTTCGGCAGACCCAGCTCACTGGGGCTGCGCAGCCGGTGGGCGATGCTCCAGGCGGCGCGCAAGGGGCTGTTCGCGCAGATGGTCGTCGTCCCGCTACTGCGGCGCCATCGCATCCTCACCCAGGTGTCCGGCGACCATCTGGAGGTCATTAAGCTGATCCCGCCGCTGATCATCGGCGAGCGGGAAGTGGACCGTTTCGTCGAGGCGTTCACAGCGGTCATGGACGACGCACACGACGGCGGCGGCCTGATCTGGGACTTCGGCCGGACGCTCGTCAAACAGGCGGTGGCCAACCGCTGACCGATGGGGGACCCCGCATGATCGACGCGACCGCCGTACGGGCCGTGAACACGATGACGGCGAGGTGGGCCCGGGCGGCCGTGGCGGACGAGGGCACGGCCTTCGCCGCCACCGGGGTCTGGCCGCTGCTCGCCCTGCTCGGGGGCGGTGCCGACGGCCCCGCCCGACAGGAGCTGGCCGGCGCGCTGGGCGTCGGCGCGGACGGGGCGACGGCGCTCGGCGGGCAGCTGCTCGGGGCGCTGGACGCCATGGACGGTGTCCACGCGGCCACCGGGCTGTGGACCCGTCAGGACCTGCCGATCCGGCCCGAATGGGAGGCCGCGCTGCCCCCGGGCGTACGCTCCACGCTGACCGGGGACGCCGAGCGCGACCGCAAGGAGCTGGACGGCTGGGCGTCCCGGCGCACCCGGGGCGCGATCGCCGAGATGCCGGTGCCGCTCACCCCCGACACCCGGCTGGTGCTGGCCGGGGCGCTCACGGTGGAGACGGCGTGGCTCCAGCCGTTCCAGCCAGGCCGGCTGAGGCCGACGAGCGGACCGTGGCGGGACCGGTCGCTGGCCGGACTCACCCGGTCCACCGACGACCTCGACGGGGTGCTGCGGGTCGTCCCCGACACCCCGGCCGGTCCGCTCACCCTGTCCGGGGTCGCGGGCGGCAACGGGCTCGATGTGCATCTGGTCCTCGGCGCCGAGGACGCCCCGGGCGGCGAGGTGCTGGAGGTCGGGATCGGCGCGGTGGCCGGGGGTTACGCCGGATGGCCCGGCTCGGCGCTGCCGCCGGGCGAGGCCGGGCCCGGGGTCCGGGTGATGGAGGTCCCGAGCTGGGACCCCACACCCCGGGCGGCGCTCACCACCCCGCAGTTCACCGTGACGGCGCGGCACGATCTGCTGCGCCGGGCCGAGCTGTTCGGGCTGCGTACCGCCCAGGACACCGCGCGCGGCCACTTTCCGGGGATCAGCCCCGCCGCGCTGGCGCTGTCCTCGGCGGAGCAGTCCATGACCGCCTCGTTCAGCGCCGAGGGCTTCCTCGCGGCGGCGGTGACCGCGTTCGCCATGGCACCCGGTTCGGCGCCGCCGCAGCGGACGGCGAAGCTGATCAGCGTGCGGTACGAGCGGCCGTTCGGCTTCCTGGCCGTGCACCGCGCCACCGGTCTGGTGCTGACGGCGGGCTGGGTCACCGAGCCGGAGGCCGGGGCCGACACCATGTGGTGAGGCCGCGGCCTTTCGGCACCCGAAGCCCCCAGCTCGTGAGCCCTTCAGCCCCGAGCGGGGCCCTCAGCCCGTGAGCAGCCGTTCCCGGAGCCGGTCGCGCTGCTCGGGGGCGAGGCCGAGCCCCTCGGCGAGATAGCGCTCGGTGCCGCCCCAGGTCTCCTCGATGGTCGTGAAGGCCGCCGCCAGATATTCGGCGCGCGCGTCGAACAGCGGCAGCAGCAGCGCCATGACCTCAGGCGACATGGGGTCGGAGCCGTCCCCCGGAGCGCCCTTGCGCCAGATCTTGTAGCGCCGGTGGGTGGCCGCCGACTCGAGGTAGTCGGCCTCGATGGCCTCCTGGTCGACGCCGAGGGCCAGCAGGGTCACCGCGATCGACAGCCCGGCCCGGTCCTTGCCCGCAGAACAGTGCATCAGCACCGGTGAGCTGTCCTCGGCCATGTCGCGGAGAATCCGGCCGTGCTCGGCCAGCCGGGTGGTGATGATGGAGCGGTAGGAGCCGATCATGCGCTTCTCGGCCCGGCCCTCGGAGAGCAGCTCGCGCAGGGTCTGCAGATCGCCCTCGCGCACCATCGTCCAGAACCCGGCGCCGTCGGCAGGGTCGGACAGCGGCAGATTGACGTTGCGGACCCCGCTGAGCGTGACGTCCGGGCCCTCCAGCTTGATGTCGGCGGCGTTGCGGAAGTCGAAGACGGTGTGCAGGCCGAGCGAGTCGAGGTAGGCCGTGTCCGCCTCGGTGGCATGGGCGAGATGGCCGCTGCGGAACAGCACTCCGGGCCGTACGCGGCGGCCGTCGGCAGCCGGCAGTCCACCGAGATCACGGAAATTGCGTACCCCCACCAGTCGGCTTTCGGCCTGGCGGACCTGCGGCGACTGCGACTGCTGCGTCACGGGCTCTCCTTCACCATCGGCCGCCGACGCGGCTCGTCGACGAGGCGGCTGAAGCTGACCATACGACATGCGTGCAGCGGGCAATCGGTCTCGTGAGGGTGCGGGCATTGCCGCACCGCCCGCCCTCCCCGATCATGTTGACACCTGTGGAGAACTGGGGAGTGCGATGATCGAAACCGGTGGAAGCGGTCGGCTCTGGGTGCTCTCGGGGCGGCACAGTAGCTATGCCCTGCACCTCACCGACCGTGATGAGCTGCTCCATCTCCACTGGGGGCCGAGGATCGCGGTCGAGGACGCCGAGTCCCTCGCCGCCGAGCCCGGACCGCCGGACTGGCCGTTCGAATCACCGCTGGACGGGCGCGAGGAGTACCCCGTGGAAGGCGGCCCGCGCTTCGTCCGTCCCGCCCTGTCCGTACACGCCGAAGGCGTACGCGGCACCGAGTGGCGCTTCGACGGCGACACCGTCCTCGACCCCGGCACCGGCGAGGAGCTGCGGCTGGGCTTCCACGATCCGCTGCACCACCTCGACATCACCCTCCACTACCGGATGCGGGACGACGGCGATGTCATCGAGCGCTGGACCACTCTCATCCACACCGGCACCGCCGGGTGGGAGCCGGTGGAGCTGCTGCGCGCCGACTCCGCCGCCTGGTCGCTCCCGGCGCGCGACCGCTGGCGGCTGTCCCATCTGCACGGCCGCTGGGCCGCCGAGAGCCGGCTCGCCCGCACCGAGCTCACCCCCGGCGAGAAGGTGATCGGCAGCCGCCGCGGCCACACGAGCCATCACCATCTGCCCTGGATCGCTCTGGACGGCGGGACGGCCACCGAGGAGAGCGGCGAGGTGCACAGCTGCGCGCTCGCCTGGTCGGGGGCCTGGCGGATCGCCGTCCAGCTGCTGAGCGACGGCGCCGTCCAGGCGGTCGGCGGGGTCGGCCACGACGACGCGGGCCAGCTGCTCCTCGCGCCCGGCGAGTCCTTCACCACGCCCGTCTTCGCGGGCCTGTGGACCGACGGCGGCTTCGGGGCCGCGAGCCGCGCCTGGCACGCCTGGCAGCTCGCGCATGTGGTCCCCGGCGCCGACCGGTCCCGGCCGGTGCTCTACAACTCGTGGGAGGCCACCGAGTTCGAGGTGAGCGAGGAGCAGCAGCGCTCGCTCGCGCGGCTGGCCGCCGACATGGGCGTCGAGCTGTTCGTCGTGGACGACGGCTGGTTCGGCGCGCGCACCAGCGACCGGGCCGGGCTCGGCGACTGGACGCCCAACCCGGACCGCTTTCCGCACGGGCTGAAGCCGCTGGCCGACGAGGTGCACGCGCTCGGGATGCGGTTCGGCATCTGGGTCGAGCCGGAGATGGTGAACCCCGACAGCGACCTCTACCGCGCCCACCCCGACTGGGTGCAGCACCACCCGGGCCGGGCCCGCACCGAGTTCCGCAATCAGCTCGTGCTCAACCTCGCCCGCCCCGAGGTGCGCGCCTATCTGTGGGAGCGGCTGGACACCCTGCTGAGCGGCGCGCCCATCGACTATGTGAAATGGGACTTCAACCGCTCCTTCGCGGACGCCGGCTGGCCCGGCGACCCCTATCCGCGGCGGTTGTGGATCGACCATGTACGCGGGCTGTACGAACTGCTGGAGCGGCTGCGCGCCGCCCACCCCGGGGTCGCCTTCGAGTCCTGCTCGGGCGGCGGCGGCCGGATCGACCTCGGCATCCTGGGCCTCACCGACCAGGTGTGGACCTCGGACAACACCGATCCGCTGGACCGGCTCGCCATCCAGCACGGCTTCGGCCAGCTCCACCCGGCCCGGGTGATGGCCGCCTGGGTCACCGACAGCCCCAACGCCATGGGCAACGCGCGCGTCAGCTCGCTGCGCTTCCGCTTCGTCAGCGCGATGGCCGGGGTGCTGGGCGTGGGCGGCGATCTGACCCGCTGGAGCGAGGCCGAACTCGCCGAGGCCCGCGACTGGGTGGCGCTCTACAAGCGGGTGCGCCCGGTCGTCCAGCACGGTGAGCTGTACCGGCTGCGGCCGCCGGAGGGCGACGGGCTCAGCGCGGTGCAGTACGTCCGGGGCGAGGAGACCGTGGTGCTGGCCTGGCTCCAGGCGCAGCACTACGGCCGGGCACAGCTTCCGCTGCGGCTGCGCGGGCTCGACCCGGCGGCCACCTACCGGGACCTGGAGACCGGGGAGGTGCACCGGGGAGCGGTGCTCGCCCACCGGGGCTTGCGCACCGGGCTGAGCGGCGACCTGGACGCCGCCGTATTCCACCTTCGCCGAAACTGACCGGGTGGGATAGATCACCCCACGTCAAGCCCTGGTTACGGTGGCGTAAGTCACGCCATCGGGTGAATCATGTCCCGACGTGGCAGACGATAAGGAGAGATTCAGCAACGGTTCCATCGGGTCGTACGCGGCCGTCGGCGACAGCTTCACCGAGGGCGTCGGCGACCCCGGTCCTGACGGGGTGTTCGTCGGCTGGGCCGACCGGCTCGCCGTCCTGCTGTCCGACCAACGACCCCACGACGATTTCCGCTACGCCAATCTGGCCGTACGCGGTCGACTCCTTGACCAGATCGTGGCCGAGCAGGTGGCCCGCGCCATTGAACTCGGCCCCGATCTGGTCACCTTCTGCGCGGGTGGCAATGACATCCTGCGCCCCGGCAGTGACCCCGACGATGTGGCCGAGCGCTATGAGGCGGCCGTCGCCGACCTCCGGGCGCGGGTGGGCACGGTGCTGCTGTGCACCGGCTTCGACACCAGAGGGGTGCCGGTGCTGCGCCATCTGCGGGGCAAGATCGCCACGTATACGGCGCATGTGCGGGCGATCGCGGACCGCCACGGCTGTCCGGTGCTCGACCTGTGGTCGCTGCGCTCGGTGCAGGACCGCCGGGCCTGGGACGCCGACCGGCTGCATCTGTCGCCGGACGGGCACACCCGGATCGCGCTGAGGGCCGGTCAGGTGCTCGGCCTCGACGTGCCCGCCGACCCCGATCAGCCCTGGCCCCCGGAGGGGCAGCGCACCGCCGCCGAGGTGCGCCGGGACAACATCCACTGGGCGCGCGAATATCTGGTGCCCTGGATCGGCCGGCGGCTGCGCGGAGAGTCGTCGGGTGACCATGTGGAGCCCAAGCGGCCCGATCTGCTGCCGCTGCGGCCCTGAGGGCCTGTGTCATACCCCCGGCCGGGCGTGCGGCGCCTGGCACGCTCCCCCAGCTACCGCTGGGAGGTGCCCCCTCTCGCCGCGTTGCCGAAACGCCCAAGTGGCTCCGCCACGAGGGCGCTCCGGCGCCTTGCGATCGCACGCCCCAGACGCCGCACGCTGATCCGGCCGGGGATATGACGCAGGCCCTGAACGATCCGTGACGGGGAAGCGGTCCCGGAGGAATAGGGGCAGACCCCCGTTGGCGCCCCGAGGCTGACCGCCCGGTGCGCTGTCGCTGCCCCTATTCCCTCGGCACCGCTCGTCCGTCGTGTCGTCGCCGCAGGGCCGCTAGATCGCCAGGTAGGCCCAGACGGCGCGGCCCGCGCCCCCCTGGTTCGGCCTGACCCCCCAGGCCTCCGACATGGCCTCCACCAGCATCAGCCCGCGGCCGCCCTCCTGGTCCGCGCTCACCGACCGGGCCTCCGGCACCGTGCGCGCACAGCCCTGGTCGGCCACCTCCAGCCGCAGCCGGGTGCCTATGAGCTGGAGTGAGCAGCGAACGTCCTCGCTGGAGGTGTGGCGCACCGCGTTGGTGAAGAGCTCGGAGACGATCAACTCCGCGCTGTCCCGGGTGTCCTGGTCGATGCCCCATGAGCCCAGCCGCCGGACGACATGCCTTCTCGCCTCGGCGACGGACGTGCTCAGCGCCGGCAGACGAAACACGTCGTGGCGGGGCGGAGCGACCACGGTGCCGCCGCGCCCTAACCGGAGAGCTTCATAGGAAGGAGCCACGCCGACACTATGCTCTGTCACACTCGCGTATGGCAAGGTTCAATCTGTAAATTACAGAATCGCAAGCGCAGGCTGTTCGGAATGCTGAGCCCATGCCAGACTGCTGTGTCGTGAAGGTACTTGGAGGGGAACGGTAGTGGCGGATGCGCGGGCGGGCGGAGCCCCGACCGTCCTGCGAGTCGTGCTCGGCAAACGGCTCCAGGACCTTCGGGAGAAGGCCGGGCTGTCATTCGAACAGGCCGGGCGCGCCCTGGACGTCACCCATGCCACGATCCGGCGGATGGAGAAGGCCGAGGTCGGCCTGAAGCTCCCGTACGTCGAGAAGCTGCTGCGGACGTACGGCGTCGCCGACCCCGAGGAGGTCGAGGGGTTCCTCTCCCTCGCGCGCGAGGCCAACAAGGCCGGCTGGTGGCACCGGTTCCGCGACGTCCTGCCGGAGTGGTTCAACACCTTCGTCAGCCTGGAGGTCGAGGCCAATCTGATCCGGGCCTACGAGCCGCACTACATCCCCGGGCTGCTGCAGACCGAGGACTACGCCCGCGCGGTGCTCCGCGCGGGCATGCCGCATGCGCCCGAGTCGGAGATCGAGCGCAACGTGGCCCTCCGCCTGGAGCGCCAGGCGCTGCTCGCCCGGGACAACCCGCCGATGCTGTGGGTGGTCATGGACGAGACGGTGGTGCGCCGCCCCATCGGCGGCGCCGAGACCATGCGCGCCCAGATCACGCGGCTCATCGAGGAGGCCGAGGCGCCTCATATCCGCCTGCAGATCATGCCGTTCGACGCCGGTCCGCACCCGGCGATGTACGGTCCCTTCCATATCTTCCGGTTCCCGATCCCGGAGCTGCCCGATATCGCGTACACGGAGACGCTCGTCAGCGGCTCCTACTTCGACCAGCGCGATGACGTATCGGCGTTCCTGGAGGCCCTGGACCGGATGTGCGCGCAGGCCGCGCCTGCACAGACGACTCAGGCGATTCTGAGTCGCATTCGCAAGGAGATCTGAACGATGGATCGCATATGCGGGAACCGCGTCTACAGCGGCATGCCGGCAAGGGACCTCGGCAGCGAGGGCTGGCACAAGCCATGGAGCGGTGGCAATGGGGGAAGCTGCGTCGAGGCGATGAGACTGACGGACGGACGGGTGGCGCTGCGCCAGTCGACCGACCCGGACGGACCAGCCCTGATCTACACCCATCTGGAGATGAAACGCTTCATCCAGGGGGCGAAGGCCGGGGACGCGGATTTTTTGTTTCTGTGACGTCCTCCGTGACGTCCGGACCTGTGACGCTCATCGTGACCAGGGGGATCGAGGGGGAAACAGTGTGACCGACCGACCACGAATCGACCGGCGGGGGCGGCGCCGGGATGCGTTCCAGCACACCGCCCGTGAAGACGTCGTACAGCGGAAGCGACTCCAGGTGCACATGGCCGATGTGGCAGTCGCAGACGGCCGGCGGACACCGGCGGGGCCGTAGCGCCGCGCGGTACGACCCGTCGTAGAGATCGCCCAGTCCGGCAGGGACGAAATGACAGCGGCGCACCGTGCGTCGCCGTCCACCGAGATCACCGAGGCGCCGGTCCGGCATGGCAGACCGGCGCTTCGGCGCGGATAGCGGCTGTAGCCGAAGAGCGGGTCCAGTGCGGTCCACTCGGCCGCCTCGGCGTCGGTGCGGGTATGACCCTCGGCCGCCTGCCACTTCACGCTCTCAAGTCCGGTCGCGTCTTTGGTGTCGCTGCGCCGCCCCGGGTCCGGACCGCCCGCGAGGGCGTCGCCTGGACCTTCGGGGTGGACGCCGACACCTACCGCCCCGAGGCGCGATAGCTGATCGCAGATCAGATCGCCTTCGTGCGCCCGGAATTGCTCCAGGGGCGGCCTAATTACTCATCCCGGCACAAAGGTTTGGTCTATACCTTGACTGGTATAGACCAAACCGCTTGAGTGTCCCTCAGAGTTCCAGGGCCCCCCACACGAAGGAGATCGGCCCCATGTGGAGACGACGTGTTCTGGCGCCGCTCGCGGCGACCGCGGCGGTGTGTGCGAGTGTGCTTGTCATGCCCATGGCCTCAGCCTCGGCGGCGGGGACGACCGCCCAGGCGGCCTGCGACTACCCGAACTGGACGGCGGGCAAGCCGTACGTCACCGGCGACATCGTCCGGTACACCGACGGCAAGTACTACCGCGCGGAGCACGACAACCCGGGCTATGACCCGGTGATCAGCACCTGGTACTGGGAGCCCTACAACTGCGGCGGCGAGGGCCAGAACCCGAGCGGCTTCGTGGTGAGCGAGGCGCAGTTCAACCAGATGTTCCCGAACCGGAACTCGTTCTACACCTACCAGGGCCTGACCGCCGCCCTGAGCGCCTACCCCGGCTTCGCCAACACCGGCAGCGACACCGTCAAGAAGCAGGAGGCGGCCGCCTTCCTGGCGAACGTCAACCACGAGACCGGCGGCCTGGTCCACATCGTGGAGCAGAACACCTCCAACTACCCGCACTACTGCGACTGGAGCCAGCCCTACGGCTGCCCCGCGGGCCAGGCGGCGTACTACGGCCGCGGACCGATCCAGCTCAGCTGGAACTTCAACTACAAGGCCGCGGGCGACGCGCTCGGCATCGATCTGCTCGGCAACCCCTGGCTGGTGGAGCGGGACGCCGCGGTGGCCTGGAAGACCGCCCTGTGGTTCTGGAACACCCAGCGGGGGGCGGGCTCGATGACCCCGCACGACGCCATGGTCAACCAGCGGGGCTTCGGCGAGACCATCCGCGCGATCAACGGCAGCCTGGAGTGCAACGGCGGCAACCCCGGCCAGGTGCAGAGCCGAATAGACGCCTACCAGCGGTTCGTCCAGATACTCGGCACCACCCCCGGCTCCAACCTGAGCTGCTGACCGGCCGCCGCTGACCGGCGCCGAGCGGCCGCCCGGTCGGAAGCGAGGAAATTGAGGTGCGCCGCTCCGCCGCCACGCGCCAGCCTGGAGCACATGGCGTGGACGGTGACGTACGACCTCGAGGAGTTCCGGGCCGCGGCGGGTGGCTCTCTGCGCGCCCACCCGGCCCGGAACACCACTTTGCTCACGGTGGTCTCCTCCCTGACGGTGGCGGGCAGCGGCAGATACGGCGACGAGCCGCCGGTCTTCGGCTGGTGGACCGGGGAGGAGAAGGGCCCGGCGGAGGGCGCGTTCCTGTGCACCCCGCCCTACCCGCCGCTGCTCTCCGCCCTCTCCGGCGAGGCGGTCCGGGCCCTCGCCCGCACCCTCGCCCGGGACGGCGAGCTGAAGATCACCGGAGTGAACGCCGGGCGCGAGACCGCCGAGGCCTTCGCCACCGCCTGGGAGGACCTCACCGGTGTGGTGAGCACCGTCGAGCAGACCCA
>NZ_JAAAYH010000026.1:0-44158 GCF_018035285.1 Streptomyces sp. MK37H
CCTCTAAGGAGTGCTTTCAGAAAGCTGGGAGTCTGCGGGCGAGGAGCATGCACTGAGCGAGTTGGAGAAACGCGTCGTGCATGTCGTCCCGAGATTCCCAGCGCACACGTAAGCGACGCGGGCCGTGGAGGTGGGCGATCGCGGATTCGGCGACCCACCGGACCCGTCCCAGCCCCGAGCCGTGCGGCTGACCGCGACGCGCGATCTTCGGAGTGACGTTCCGCTCGCGGAGCCGTCGGCGGTAGATGTCGTGGTCGTACCCGCGGTCGGCATACACCGCCGCGGGCTTACGCCGGGGCCGGCCCCGCTTGTCCCGCACCGGCGGCAGACTATCGACCAGCGGCAGGAGCTGGGTGACGTCGTTGCGGTGGGCGCCGGTCAACGACACCCGCAGCGGGGTGCCCCTTCCATCGGTAAGCACATGGTGTTTCGAGCCCGGCCGTGCGCGGTCAACCGGACTCGGGCCGACTTTTGGGCGACTTCGCCCCCGCTTGGCCTGCACATAAGACGCATCGATCGTGGCGCGGGAGAAGTCCAGGCGGTCCGCCGCCCGCAACCGGTCCAGCAACACCTGCTGAAGCTCATCCCACACGCCGGCCGCCTGCCACTCGGCCAAGCGCCGCCAGCACGTCGGCCCCGAACCGAAGCCCAACTCCTGCGGCAGAAACTCCCACTGGACGCCGGTGTAGAGCACGAACAAGATGCCCTGCAATGTCTTGCGGTCGTCGATCCGCTTGCGCCCCGGATGCCGGAAGCGGCGTTCACGTCGGGGCAGGAGCGGTTCGATCACCGCCCACAACTCGTCACTGATCTCCCACGGCTTCGGCCGGGGCATCCTCACCCCCGAGAAACGAGATCACCTGCCCTCCCACCATGCCACACGAAGATCATTCTGCAAGGACTCCTAAGGGCCATCCGTCGCCTTCGATCAATATCCTCAATCAGTATGTCTACGTTTACTGATCGGCGACGTTCATCGGCTCTTCGCCGTCGGGGGTGTTGGCGGGTAGGCGTGGAGGTCTTCCAGGATGGAAGTTCTTCCTGCACTGCCCATCCGAAAGACCTCGACATGCTCCACGCTATCTTCGCCGCGCCCTGTCTGACCACGTTCTGCCGTCTCGATGAACTCGGTCTGGAAGCCGTCGGGCGACGCGTTGAGCCGGATCAGGCGGTGATCGAGTGCCGAGTCGCCGAGCCGGATCCGTGGTGCCGGAAGTGCGGGTCGGAGGGCGTGGTGCGCGACACAGTCACGCGGCGGCTGGCGTATGAGCCGTTCGGGCACCGCCCCGCGACGCTGCTGAGGGTCACCTACTGGATGGCGTCAGATCATGGCGAAGAAGCGGCACAAGACTTTGATCGTCTGCGCCGTCTGCCATGACGCGATGCACTCAGGACAGCCAACCTATAGCGACACGGCATAGGTCACTGGAGAGCCGAGACCGCCACGTCCTTCGAAGCGGCGGTCAGAAATCGAGCATTTCCTGTGTCTCGATGATTCCGCCGACCTTGGAACCGGCCATGCTGCGCGATTGGTGAGCAAGGAGAACGGAGCCACAATGTCGGTCCGTCTGACGGGGCCACATTCACCAGTGTGCCGTCCTGACGCAGCAGGTCTGGGTATTGCGGGCCATGAGGTTGTGACGCGAGAGCGACTACATAGCTTCGAGTCCTTCAGTCAGAGCAGTTGACAAGGCTGAGCAGCACGGTGGTGATGGTTGCTCGGGCGCTTTCCGGGCTGATCGTTCCGCGAGCTGCCGCATGGCCAAGTGCGTCCGCGGCGCCTATGAATGCGATCGCTGCTTCCTTGTCGAGGTCCGCGTTGCCGTCGGCGCTTCGCACGGCTTGTCGGCAGATGTCCACGTAGCGGCTTTCAGATTCTCGCCTAGCTTTCTCGAGGTCTGGTGTGCCGACCAGCGCGGCCACCACTCCACTGAGTTCGGCGCCTTGGGAGACCATGCACGCAACATGAGCCGTCGCGATCGCTTCGATCCGCTGCCGCAGATCCGACGGGGTGTGCGCTATCGCGGCACGCAGGTCAGCGATGTGTCGATGGTCGAAGTCCTCATACAGCGAGAGGAGAAGTGCCGAGCGCGAGGAGAAGTGATCGTAGACGACGGGCTTGGAGATCCCTGCCCTGCTGGCCAGGTATGTGAGCGTGAGCGCGTCTGTACCTTCAGTGGCGATGACGTCACGGGCAATGCCGACGAGCTGGGCTCGCCGGTCGGCGCTGGAGAGTCTTCGCTGAAAGCAGCTCAGCGGTAGCCGGCCGCCGTGACGTTGGCCTGTACCGCGTTGTCGGTCGCATCGGAGGGGTAGCCGGCGACGATGGCTCCTTCGTAGAAGGTGCCGGCGCTCAGGTTGGCCCCGCCGCCGGGCTTGCAACAGTCGCCGCCGCTGCCCAGGACGATGGCTCCTTGTTTCTTCATGGGGCTGTATCCGCTGGGAAGCCCGCCGTTCCACAAGGTGGTCAGGCCGCCGGATTGCGCGTTGCCGCCCTTGAGGGCGAATCTCGACGTCCCGTTGTTCTTGAGCATCGCGGTGACGAACTTGCTGGGGAAAGCCCGCTGGTTGGTGTTCCAGGACTGGCTGCCTCCGGAGTACAGGCCCCATTCGAGATCGGCCTGCACCCAGGGACCGCCTCCCGAGCAGCCACCGAACCAGCACTCGGTGCCGAAATTGATCGCGTCCATCGCTCCGGCGGCGTCGGCTTTCCTGTCCGTCTCACTGTTGCCGTAGTCGAAGCAGCAGCCGCCGTTGACGTGGGTGCCGCTGGTCACCATGTACGCCCCTTCGGGTGCGGCACCGGTCGGCACGCCCGTCAGGTGACCGTCCCGCCAATAGCTGTTCCCCGGATTGATGTACAGCGAGTACGCCTTGGTGCCCCCGGCGGTCAGCGACTCGGAAGTCGCCTTCGCGGGGCTGCTCTGACTCGAGCCCGGAACCTGGGCCGATCCCTGGTACCAGAGGTCGTTGCCATGTCCGGACTGGTCGTAGACCGCCGTGATCACGCACGAGGTACCCGCGCAGAACGAGTCCTGCGCCGCCGCGTTGGCGAAACCGCCGGGCGCCAGCACGCCGATGTCCCTGGTCGCGTTGTCCGAGGAGCGCCTGACCTGGTAGAGGGTGCCGCTGTACGAACCGTAGAGCGCCCGCACCGTGCTGTGCGCGGCCACGCACGGCGTACCGCCCTCGGAGTAGATGTCGCACGGGCCGGACCCGCCGGGCCCGGGCGGAGGTGTCGGTGTGCTCCACTTCTGGTTGCTTTGGCCATTGCACGTCCACAGGATGACCGCGGTGCCATTGCTGGTGCCCGCCCCGTTGACGTCCAGGCATAAGCCGGACTGGGCACCGGTGATGGACCCGTCGGAGTTCTGCCGCCACATCTGGGTCGACCGCCCGTCGCACGACCAAATGAACACCGGAGTTCCCGGAGCCGTCTGGCTGTCGCGGGCGTCCACGCACCGGGTGCCGCTCATCGTTCTCAGCTCACCCGCCGACGTGAACTCGAACACCTGGTTCCCCTGGCCGTTGCAGTCCCAGATGTCCAACGCCGTACCCAGCGTGCCGGCGTTGCCCTTGACGTCCAGACACCGCCCCGACGCCGAGCTCACCAGCGGGGTCGTCACCGCCGGCGCTGATGCCGACCATGTCGGCGCGGTCGCCAGCAACATGGTCAGCAGTGCCATCACGCATACGGCGGCGGCTGCCGGTAAGCGTGGTCCACGAGCCGCAGGGCTCCGGAGCGAAACAGATGAAAGCTGCATTCTGCTCCTTGAATATGTGAGGAAGGGGACAAAGAGGGCGTGCTGCGCGTAGCCGTCGACCACTCCCGTCAGGGTGCGGTCGACGGTGGCGGGCGCGGGCGAAGGTGCGATCCGGATGAGGACATGGGGCGACTCTCCCTTGAGGGCAAGGGCGCCCGAGAGCATCCACACAGAACCCTCAGACATCCCATGTTCCATAGTGATTCCACCGGTCCTTCGCACTGTCAATAGGCATGTCTCCGTCAATCAGAACCCGATCCATCCCATGTTTCTTTTGCGCTGGTCAGCCCGCCGTGACGGTACGCCGAAACTCGCGCCCGGCGACGGCCGCCGTGTCGAGCGCGGGTCTTCGTTCCGGTCCCGGAACGATCCGTGGGCCGGCGCGCGCGTTTGGCGTCAACCGCCTCAACCACCCAGGTCCTGTTGACCGGTTGCGCCAGGCCGATGTGTCCAGGGATGGAATAGCCGTCGGTCAGCAGTGTCAGTGCATCCCGGACGGCCTGTCGCATCGCCTCCTCGAGGTCGGTGTCGAGACCGAGCACGAGGTGTTCCATCTCCGTTTCGGCGGAGGGAGCGCGCAGTCGTGCGGAGGGGAAGGAAGAGGCGGGCTCCGGTACCGAGGTGGCGGACGTCGAGGTTGCCCCCGTGAGCGCCTGGCGGTACCGAGTGGACGGCCGAGTCGGTGTTTCGGGGCCATGCCCATGGTGCCGAGGAAGGGGCGCAGAGGGAAGGTGATGTGTCCGCGGTCGCCGACGGGTAGTCGACCGAGACCGTCGGGGGAGACGGTGGCGACCAGGCTGACCGGGGGCGCCGGTGCGTCGTCAGGCAGTCCGGCGGGACGCAAGGGTATTCGCCGGGCAGCGCGCCCTTGCCGTGGCGAGTGCTGATCACCCCGTAGGAGGCGCGGCGCCGCGGCGCGAGGCACCCGGCGTTCCTCGAATCGGGCCGGCGCCGCCCCGAACTGGCGAAGCGACTCCGCATCGGCCGCCTTGCTCGCCGCGAAGAAGAAGCCTCCTCCCGCCCGGCAGAGTCCATCCAGCCAGAACGTCGAGGGCATCCAGGGAGTCCGGACCGGCGTCCGCATGCCTCGCTGCCCCGCACATCCTCAGCGACGATCCGGCGGTTCTGTGGCTTTCCCTCATCACCTGCCCCTCTCGGCGGACAGCGGCACACCTGACGCATCAAGGCCGTGACATGGGATGTGTTCATTCGAGTGCGGTCGAACCACCATCTTTGGATCGGTTGGCGGGAACGCGCTTTCGCAGGTGAAGGCCGAGGAGTGTGGCCATCGGCGAGCTGGGTGCCCATGATGGACTTCCCGTCCCTTTTGGAACATGGGAGGTCCTGTTAGCGTGGCATGGCGCGAGCAGGGAGTGTGGAGTCCGCCTATGTCACTGACCGACAAGGCAATCGCCCGCATCAGGGAGCTGATCCAGTCCGGCGAACTGCCGCCGGGCGCCAAGCTGCCGCCCGAGCAGCAGCTGGCCACGGAGCTCGGTCTGTCCAGGAACCTGATGCGTGAGGCGGTCAGAGCGCTTGTTGTCGCGCGGGTCCTGGATGTCAGGCGGGGCGACGGGACCTATGTGACGAGTCTGGAGCCCGCGCTGCTGCTCAAGGGGCTGGGCGCGGCGGTGGAATTGCTCCACGGTGACACGTTGCTGGAACTGACCGAAGTGCGCAGGCTCTTCGAGCCCGTTGCGACGAGCCTCGCCGCCACCCGGATCTCCGACCACGATCTCGTCGGGGTCAGGCACCACCTTGACGCGATGAGGGCCGCCCGCGACGATGTCGAGCTGCTCAACGAGCACGACGCCGCCTTCCACAGGGCGGTGATCGCAGCCGCTGGGAACAGCACGCTGGCTACGCTGCTGGAGGGCATCTCCAGCCGCACCGTGCGCGGCCGGGTCTGGCGCGGCATGGTCGACGACCACGCCGGTGACCGGACCATCGCCGAGCACGAGGCGATCTACGCCGCCCTGCTGCGCAGGGACGCCCCACTGGCCGAGGCCGCGGCACTGATGCATGTGAGCACGACGGAGCAGTGGCTGCGTCAGCACCTGGGCCATGACGCGACCGCAGGCCGACCGGGGTGATGACGTGCCGGGGACGTGCCTCGCCACGGACGGGGCGCGCCAACCGGCTGTTCGAAGATGCGCAGCACCTGGCTCGTCGATGGTGCTGCGCATCCAGCCGGACGGGATTCAGGAGGTCCGGTGCTTGTTGGCGGCGCCGTTCGGCGCCGATGCGGCGGAAGCGGTGGAGGAGCACGCCGCCATGTACCGGGCCATCCGGGAGGGCGACCCGGAGGCGGCGGCCGAGGCCGCCATGGTCCACCTGGACAACACGCTCGATGACTACCGCCGCGAGATCCAGCGCAGAGTTCTCGGCTGATTCGCGGAATCGGTGCCGCACCCGCGGCACGCGGCCAGGCGGGGCCGGCGCGCCCACCGCCGCCACGACGAGGCCGTCGCGCGGCGGGGCCTGGCCGCGCGTCAGCCATCACCCGCCTGGCCGTCCCGGCGGGGCAGTGGTGGCGCCGGCGGTGAACCGCCACCAGTCCGCGTTGACCAGGTAGCCGCTGCCGCCAGCAAACCGCAGATACAGGTCCTGCGTGCCCGTGGCGCCGCCGACCGGGCAGGACACCGTCGTCCAGGTCTGCCAGCCGCCGGTGTTCGGCACCCCGCACCGGCCCACAACCGTTCCGTTGGGGCCGCCCAGGCGCAGTTCGATGGCGCTGCCGCCGGTCGCCGAGGCCACGCGTGCGGTGAAGGAGGACGGTCCCGTGCCGAAAGCGACACCCTTGACCTTGATGTAGTCGCCGTTCTCGGTGTACCCGACGTTCATGCCTCCCTCGCTGGACGGCTCGGTCTCGATCCCGGATTCCCAGGCGATCGTTTCGGCCTCCTGACGGATGTATGGGTCGAGCGTGCCGGCCTGGGGCGCCCCCGTACTGGTCATGTTGATCGTCGGGATGGTGCCGTCGGGGTTGTAGGAGAACTTCTCCACGCCGACCGAGCGGGTGTAGCCGCTCCCGCCCGGAAGCGCGCCGTTGTGGTAGAAGAAATATGAATTGCCTTTGAAGTCGACGATGCCCGGGTGGTTGGTGAAGCTGGCGCCCTGCGTGGGCATGATCGTTCCGCGGTAGGTCCACGGCCCGGTCGGGCCGGGGGCGGTGGAGTAGGCGATGAACTCCGAGCAGCACTTGGCGGCGTACACGATGTAGTACAGGCCGCCTCGCTTGTAGACCCAGGGCCCTTCCTCGAACAGCGTGGGCCGGTTGGGATCACCGGTGCGGGTGCCGAAGCCCGCCGTGGTGAGCGGGATCTTGGCCGGGCTGCCGGAGTAGGAAATCATGTCGGCGTTCAGTCTGACGTACCAGAGGTTCGGGTTGCCCCAGTACAGATACGCCTGTCCGTCGTCGTCGATGAAGACGGTCGGATCGATCTCGCCGTTCCCCACCAGCGGGTGGCCGAGGGCGTCACGGAACGGTCCGGTCGGGCTGTCCGACACCGCCACGCCGATGGCCATGCGGCCGGTCGCGCGCTCCGTTGTCGGCACGTACCAGTAGAACTTTCCGTTGCGGTTGACCACCTGGCCCGCCCAGGCGTTGGCGGACGCCCAGCTGAAGGAGGCCACACTGAGCGGGGAGCCGTGGTCGGTCCAGTTGACCATGTCGGCGGAGGACCACACCCGCCACTCTTTCATGGTGTAGTTGGTCGAGTTGTCCTCGTCGTGCCCGGTGTAGAGGTAGACGCGGCCGTCATGGACCAAAGGCGCGGGGTCGGCGGTGTAGACGTGCTGCACGATCGGGTTGTCCGCCCTGGCCTCCGTGGAAGACACCGCGGCGGGCACGAGGGTGAAGGCCAGCAGGAGACTCGCCGCCCAGGCGATCGCTCGCGTGAGTCTCGTACGAGTGGATTGTGGTCGTCTCCTCATGCGCGGGTCCACCTCTGGTTGCCCTGACCGTTGCAGGTCCAAAGGATCAGCGGGGTTCCGTTGGCGGTGCCGGCTTGGTCGACGTCCAGGCACAGGCCGGCGTGGACGTTGCGGATCGAACCGTTCGCGTCGAGTGTCCACTTCTGGTTGTCCTGCCCGTTGCAGGGCCAGGTGATGATGCGGGTGCCGTTGGCGGTGCCCTGGTCGTAGGCGTCCAGGCACTTGTCGCCGAAGACGCGTATCTCGCCGTTGGCCCAGGTGGTCCACAGCTGGCCGGCGGCCGTGTGGCAGTCCCGGATCAGCACCCTCGCCCCGGCCGCGGTCGAGGCGTTCTCCACGTCCAGGCAACGGCCGGACCCGTCACCGCGCAGCCGGGATGTGGTGGCGGCCAGCGGAGTGCCGCCGGTCACCCGGAACGCGGCGACGCCGTGTGCGGGCACACTCGCCGAGACCTGTCCGGTCGTGCTCGATGTGCCGCCGGTCCACAGGTCGGTGAGGGTGAACGACCCGCCGGACAGACCGATCTGGGCCGCCGTGGCGGCGACGGTCGCCGTGCTGTTCCCCCGGTTGAACAGGCCCACGGCGACCGAGCCGTCGGACAGGGGCTTGGCGAACACCTCGGTGTCGCCGTCGTCGCGCACCCTGCGCCCGCCCGCGCCCAGCGGGTCCTGGTTCACCGCCAGCAGGCGCGGGTTGCGCAGGACCGCGCTCACATCGGCTGACATGGTGCGGATGTCGTTGCCCGCCATGAGCGGCGCGGCCATCAGCGCCCACAGGGCGAAGTGGGAGCGGGACTCGGTCAGCGACAGCCCGGGGCGGCCGACGACGAGCATGTCGGGGTCGTTCCAGTGGCCCGGACCCGACTGCGCGGCCAGCGGCGCGGTGACGTCCACGACGTTGCCCACGCCCATCGGGTAGCTGTTGGTGTTGCCGTTCTGCCAGATGTCGAGCAGGTCCTCGGTCGTCCGCCACAGGTCGGCGACCTCACCCCAGTTGTATGTGTCGCCGGTGATGGCGTGGTAGCTGTTCGGGTTGATGCTGTAGACGATCGGGCGCCCGGTCGCGCGCAGTGCGTCGCGCATGAGCGTGAACTGCGCGACCTGCTCGTCCCGGGTGCCGGCGGAGGAGCACCAGTCGTACTTGAGATAGTCCACACCCCATGAGGCGAATGTGCGAGCGTCCTGGGTCTCATGACCCTTGCTGCCGGTGGACCCCGGGTAACTGCCCCCGCCCTGCGCGCACGTGCGCTCGTTGGGCACCTGGTAGATGCCGAACTTCAAGCCTTTCCCGTGGATGTAGTCCCCGAGCGCCTTCATCCCGCTCGGGAATTTTGTCGGGTTGGCCCGCAAGTTGCCTGTGGTGTCGCGTTGTGGGTCGAACCAGCAGTCGTCGACCACCACGTATCGGTAACCGGCGTCCCGCATGCCCGAGGAGACCATCGCGTCGGCGGCCTGACGGACCTGTGCCTCGGTGACCCCGCACCCGAAGCTGTTCCAGCTGTTCCACCCCAGGGGCGGGGTGAGCGCCGGACTGCCCGGGGCCGCCTGGGCGGTCGAGTGGACCGAGGCCGTGGTGAAGACGGTGCCGATCAGCGCGGCAGCCGTGAGGAAGCGGAGTAGTCGTCCGCATGGTTTCCACACGAGATGGCTCCTTCTCGGAAGGGTGTGGAGAGGCGATCGCCTGCGGTGCGCGATGCGGCGGCCGAGGATGCCGGGCAGCTGCTGATCCGGCATGACGGCCGTCGCACCGGGTGGTGCGCGGTGGCCTCTTCCGCGGATGGCCACGGATGGGGGCAGCGGTCATCGGGAACGGGGAGCACCCCGGTTCAGCGGTAGCCGGCCGCGGTGATATTGGCCTGTACGGCGTTCTCCGTCTGGTCGGAGGGGTAGCCGGAGACCATTGCTCCCTCGTAGAACGTTCCGGCGCTGAGGTTGGTGTTGCCGTTGCAGCAGTCACCGCCGCTGCCCAGAATGATGGCCCCCTGCTTCTTCATGGGGTTGTACCCACTGGGGAGGGAGCCGGCGTACAGCGTGGTCAGGCTCCCGGACTGCGCGTTGCTGCCCTTGATCGCGAACCGACTCGTCCCGTTGTTCTTCAGTGTCGCGGTGACGAACTTGCTGGTGAAGGCCCTCTGGTTCGGGTTCCAGGACTGGCTGCCCCCGGAGTACAGGCCCCATTCGAGGTCTGCCTGGACCCATGGGCCGTTCCCGGAACATCCGCCGAACCAGCACTGCGTGCTGAAGTTGATCGCGTCCATGGCTCCGGGGCCGTCGGCCTTGCGGGTGGTCTCGCTGTTGCCGTAGTCGAAGCAGCAGCCGCCGTTGACGTGCGTGCCGCTGGTCACCATGTACATGCCCTCAGGTGCGCTGCCGGTGGGGACGCCCGTCGTGTGGCCGTCACGCCAGTAGCTGTTCCTGGGATTGATGTACAGCGAGTAGGCCTTGTTGCCCCCGGCCGTCAGCGATTCACTCGTCGCGTTCGCGGCGGTGTCGGAGCCACCGACTCCGCCCGGCCCTTGGTAGCCCAGGTCGTTGCCGTGCCCGGACTGGTCGTAGACCCAGGTGATGACGCATGAGGTACCCGCGCAGAACGAGTCCTGGGCGGCGGCGTCGGTGACGCCGCCTGCCGTCAGGGCGCCGATGTCCCGGGTCGCGTTGTCGGACGAGCGCCTGACCTGGTACAGCTTGCCGGTGTACGAGCCGTAGAGCGCCCGCACCGTGCTGTGCGCGGCCACACAAGGCGTGCCGCCCGACGCGTAGATGTCACAGGGGCCGGTGCCGGCGGCGGACGCCGGCCCCGGTCGGCCGAACACCGCCACCAGTACCGCAATCAACATCAGCGCCGAGCCCGTGGCCATGGCGGTGGGTGAACGCCGTCCGCGGGACGCCCCGCCCGGAACGGAAACCAACGAAGACTGCACCGGCTCCTCCTGGAGAATGATCATGGACATGACATACGGCGCTGTAGGCCCCGCTGGATGGCGTGAGGTGCGGGAATCAGTGGTTCGATATCTCGGACTACTGTCGAAGCATCGGACAAAGATGGATGATAGGGGAGCCCCGGGGGCTGTCAATACCGCACACCGGACCGGCGTGGAGACCGCGACGAAAACCGCAGTCCGGAGGTGGTCCTGCGGGGCGGAATCGTCGGCGACATGTGATGTTTGACCTATCCCGCCATCCATGCCGCAGGACTGTCGTCCCGAGTTCCGCGGCAGACCCTCGCATCGTTCGACGTCAAGCCTCTTGACAGCCCCCAAGATCCCATGGGACCCCTAGAGAGACATGGGATGTATCGGCGCGCCCTGCTGCCCGTCCCGCGCCCGCACTCCCCGCCTCCGCACATGCCGCCGGAAGGTCATGTCATGACGATGAACAGGCGCGTCTTCCATGCCGTCTCGGGCGCGACAATGCCGGGTCGGCCGCACCGCGACGACCATCACCACCCTGGACGGCGGCCACTTCGGCCTGTCGCCGGGGTCGCGCCTCCGACGGTGGCGGCTGCCGCGCCGCCGCCGGACTGACGGCCCTTGGGGGCGCCTGCCATCGCTTCCTGTTCAGCGCGCCGATCGCAGCTCGACATTTCGAACCCCTGGTGAACTGGACCCGCTCGCGATGCCCTTCCTCCAGATCGCCCACGACAGTACTCGCACCATCCGTACCGGTAAGGCCCCCATGCGTTGCCGCCGTGCTGGTTACCGAGGACACAGGCGACATTCGGTGGCGGACCTCCGGCCGACCCCATGGAGCTTTCCATGCGTCCAGGACGCCGACCGCGTTCGCGATACGTTTGCGCTGCGGTAACTCTCCTGCTCGTCTTGACGACGGCGCTGTTGGCCGCTCCTGCCGAGGCCGGTCCCGTATCGCACACCGCCGCAGCCGGCACCCAGGCGCTGCCCTCCAGCTTCCCGTGGTCCTCCAGCGGCCGGCTGATCTCCCCCGAGCCCGACGCGAGCCATAACGTCGTCTCGGTCAAGGACCCGTCCGTGGTCTACGCGAACGGCAGGTGGCACGTCTTCATGACGACCGCGAACACCGCGCGTGGCTGGAGCATGGCCTACACCAGCTTCTCCGACTGGTCGCGGGCCTCCTCGGCGCCGCTCACCTACCTGGACACCAACCCCAACATCGGCACCGGCTACCGCGCCGCACCGCAGGTGTTCCACTTCGCGCCGAAGAACCAGTGGTACCTCGTCCACCAGACCGGCCGCCCCTCGTACTCCACCAGCAGCGACCCGGGCAACCCGAAGAGCTGGTCCGCACCCAAGGACTTCCAGACCAACAACAGATGCTGAGCGCCCCGGCCCCTCTCTCATGGGGGCAGGGACCGTTCAGAGGGCTCGGCCCCCTGAGCAACCCCCGCGCGATCCCCTCACACTGGTGCACCCGCCTGTGTGACCCACTCACCCCTACAACAACAAGGAGTCACCCATGTCGATGCGACGGCGTACCTTACTGGGTCTCGGCGCGGCCGCGGCCACGGGCGTGGGAACGTCCCTGCTCGGCGGCAGCGCGGTCGCCGGCACCCTGTCACCCCGGATGGCCTCACCGCGGCAGGCTCCCACCGCGCAGTTCGCCATCGGCGTGCGCCAGTTCAACTGGTCGCGCGGCAACCGCCAACTGACCACGAAGATCTTCTACCCGGCCTCCGGCACCGCGGGCGGCAACCCGATCCCGAACGCGCCCATCGCGAACGGCATCTTTCCCATCGCCGAATGGAGCCACGGCATGGGGTGCAACTCCGACTGCTACTCCTCCCAGACCCACGATCTGGCCTCCGCGGGCTTCATCTGCCCCGCCCCCTCGTTCTCCGACAACACCAACATCGGCAGCGTCTACAACGGCAACTGGTCGAAGGACGTCTCCGAGGTCCTCACCCGGACACTGGCGCTCAACAACACCGCGGGCGACCCGTTCGCCGGGCACATCGACACCCGCGCCGGTGTCGGTGTGTCCGGTCACTCGATGGGCGGGATGACCACCCACGGCCTGCTCACCGCCTGGCCGGACAACCGCATCGTCGCCGCCGTCCCGGTCGCCTGCGTGGACATGGGCAACCCCGCCGGCCTCCACGCCAATGTGCTGTTCATCCACGGTGACCACGACCCGACCTGCGACTACAACTCGGCGCGCGCCGCATACGCGGAGCTCCCGTCGCCCAAGGCGTTCCTCACTCACGTGGGGGCGGACCACGGCCAGTACCTGGTCCCGGACTACCGGTATTACGCCCAGACCAAGAACACCTTCCTGGACTGGTTCCGCTGGAGCCTGTACGGCGACACCGCCGCCCGCGACCGCCTGCGAAGCGACGCCACCAGCAACGGCACCTCCTGGCAAGCAGCCCTCACCTGACACGACTCCGTCAGGCCTTGCTGTCGGGGTTGTTCGGGGCCATGGCCTCGCGGCTGCCGGACGGCAACGAGCAGAACCTGTAGCGGTGATCATCGGCATTCCCACCTACGCGGTTCCGCCGTGGCCGGCCAGCCAGTATCCCGAGATCGCGGGGGAGCGGATCGCGTGGGGCCACCGGCACGAAGTCGACTTCACCCACCCGGCGTTCCGCTTCCACGCCGAGCGAGTGTCGCACCGGCTCAGCGACTGGGCGGACCTGTGGCGCCCCGACGGCAACGCACAGCCGCAGTACGACCTGGCCTGGCGGCACTTCCGGACCCGCCAGACCACCGAGTTCATCGCCCGGCAGGCCGACCTCGTACGGCAGTACGCCAGGCCGGGGCAGTCCGTCACCACCTGCATCTCCTAGGACCGCTGCCGGACCGTGAACTACCCGGCCTACGACGGTCAGTGGCGCCAGGCCGCCTGGGCACTGATCTCCCGCGGCGCGTGCATGATCGAGTACTGGCACTGGCACACCCTGCACTTCGGCACGGACACCTTCTGGGGCGGGATCCTCCCGCACATCGGCCGCCCGGGCCGGGTCTACCGGGAACTGGCGTGCTGGGGGGAGGAGTTGGATGCGGTCGGCGGTCTCGTCGCGGGCCTGCACCCGGACACCGACGCGGCCTTCCTCTTCGACCACCGCAGCATGTGGGACTACGTCGCTGAGGACCAGGTCCTCGACCGGCTGCCGGCATACGCGCAAGCCGACGGCCATCTCCTGCTCGGTCCGCGCACCGGCTACGCCGACCACGAGGCCAGGGCGCGTTCCGGCGTCCAGCCCGGACACCTGGCTGCGGCGGCCGGCGTCTCCGCCACCCGCCGGTCACCTCGACCGGGGCCACCGTCAGGGACGGCAGTCGGCTGCGCGTCATGCAAAACTGGTCATGGGGCCAGGTCGCCTTCCCGATGCCGAGCCCGGTCCGCCAAGCGTCCCGCCCCGCTGGTCGAGGGCGCCGCGGAGGCAGCCGACGACGAGGACCTCGCCGTCTCCGGCAGGCCCGATTGGCGGCAGTGGCTCACCCTCGCCCGTCTGGTGGCCCTCGCCGTCGGCGCGCTCGGTTTCGACCTGGAGATCGGCTTCCTTGCGCTGGCTGCCGGCGCGCTGCTGGCCCTGGTGGACATGGAGCGGCAGGTGAAGGCCGTGGACGGTGTCAGCTGGTCCACCCTGCTTCTGGTCGCGGGCATGATGACGTACATCGCGATGCTGGAGAAGGCCGGCATCATCGAGGAGATCTCCGAACACGCGGCGGGCCTCGGCGCCCCAGTCGTCGTCGCCCTGCTGCTGTGCTTCACCGTGGCCATCCCCTCCGCCTTCGCCTCCTCCACCGCGATTCTCGCAGCGATCATCCCCATCGCCGTACCGCTGCTGCTCTCCGAGGAGCAGGTCCGCGCGGTGGTGCAGGCCCTCGTCGACCACCACCCCATGCTGCGGCTCTCCCTGACCGCCACGGGCCCGATCTGGTCGCTGGAGGTGCTGCCCACCGTGCCGGTCGAGCTGAACCGGCCGGGCCCGCCGACCGACCCGGAGCGCGGCCGGATGGTGCACGCGCGCTGGTCGGACCCCGGATCCGGGACGGCGGGCGCGCTGACCCTCACAGTGCACCACCTCGCGGTCGACGGCGTCTCCTGGCGCACCCTCCGGGACGACCTCGACACCGCCTGGCGGCCCCGGCCAACGCGGCGCGACCGGGGCACGCCGCAGACTTCCTGCGCGAGCACTGGCACGCCCCCGACGACGCGGAACTCGCCCGCGCCAAGGCGCGGTGGCGCGCGAAGCTGCTCGCCGCGTGGCCGCTCTCGGTGCACGGAGAACTGGCCGCGGAGCTGGCCGCCCGGCACGGCGTCGAGGAGGGGCCGGTGCCGTGGGGCGTCGAGACCCGCCTCGACGGTGGCGCACTGGTCCTCCTCCCGCACGGGCCCGCGCCGGGCGGCCCCGCCCGGCCGCTGGGCCCGCTGCTGTCCTTCTTCGACGTCCCCGGCAGCGGGGGAACGGACCGCTGGGAGTGGCTGTCCCGGCAGCGGGACGGCGGAACATCCCTGGCCGGCTGCTCGGTGCTCCGCGCCGGGCGACACGACGCGGGCGGCGTGCTCTGGGCGCGTCCCCCCGGTTCCGGACCGCACGAGCACATGGGAGGTCCAGGGGGCTGTGGATCTTGCGGGCGAGGGCGAGGGCTTGCTGGTAGGTGGCCAGTGCGGGCACCGGCCCGATAGTGGCAGCCTGCGGGTCGCCGGCGGCGGTAAGGGCCTCCGCCTCCCCTTTACGGTCGCCGAGCTCGTGGAAGCGGACGCGGGAGCGCTCGAGAAGATCGGCAGCCGATAGTCCCTCGTATCTCTGTTGACCTGCCCTAACTCAACTAGAGCCCAGGCTTCGTTCTGGCGGTTGCCGAGGGTGTGGTAGAGGTCGTAGGCCCGCTGGGCCAGTTCGTCAGCTTCTGGAGAGTTGCCCGTCCGCCGCCGCACCCAGCCCAAGTGGCCCTCCTGGTCGAGGAAAGCGGCCATCGTGCGGGCCAGAACGGCGGCGTGGGGCAAGTGGTCAGTAGCTGCGTCCCGCACAGTCACGCCCCTGCAGGTCACGCTGCGCCACGGGGCAGAGACCCGCCGCCGCGCGCACCCCGGAACCGGCCGACGACCATGGCGCAATCCAGCACCCGGCCGCACAAAGCTGCGCCCCACCGATCTGGCGGGAGACGCGGGAGCGGAGTGCCGGGCAGCACCGCTTCGGTGAAGTGTCCTCAGCGGAGACGCATGCCGCTCGGCCGGGACAGGGTACTCGGCCTCGCCGAGTAGGGCATCGTTGCTGACGCCAATCCTCTGTACATCGTCCTCACCCGCATCCAGCTGTACTGACCGTCCCTGACAACCGAGTGGCCCGGCGAGACCCGCTCTCGCCGGGTCTTCCTCACTTGTAATGACCGGGAGCTGCCTCTGTGGAAGGTCGGCCGGGCCCTGACTCACCTTCGTCGCTGCGATCCTGGGCGCGGGCGGCGTTTTCTACAGCTTAGTGGTCCTGCTGGACTTCCAGGAGATCGACAGCACAGCGAAGCTCGACGCCAAACGTCGTGGAGTCGGTGGACTACCTGACCGGGCTCGGCGTGCGTGGGATGACGCTGTGCCCGACGCGGGTCTGTACCCCGTCCGTATCGGAAAAGGCTCTGAAAATCGGCCAACAGAAAAAGGCTCACCGAAAACCGGCGAGCCTTTGTCGTTTCTGGGTCAGGCGTGGCCCTGCTTCGAGGCGCAGAATTTCGGCGTCCCATTGGCGCCGTTACGCAGACACGCCGTCACCGTCACCGTCACCCCTTCGGGGAAGTTGACGTCATCGGTGATCGCACAGTTGCCGTTGTCGCCGTCGGCGTCCTGGATCTCCCACCTCGTCCCCGAGTAGGTGATGAACGTCACCGCCCGATAGCCGTCCGTGTCGTGGTCGCACGCGTTCCAGACTTCGGCTGAGCTGCTGGAGCTCTTGTCCCCGTTCCAGTTGGACATGCCGCCGGGGTTGTCGTCGGTCGTGTAGACACTGACCTCTTCCGGCGCGGCCACGGCGGGGCTCTGCGCGAAAGCCAGCCCGGCCACGGTGAGCACGGAGACCAGAGCGGTGCCGACCGTCCGGCGAGAGAGTCGAAGCATATTCTTCTTTCCTTCCCTTTTTTGAATCAGCCATAGGCGTCTGAGCAGACCGTGGCCCGGACGGCGGCGGGTTACCGCCGCGGTATCCGGAGCGCGGCTTCGAGGTGAATCCGCTGCGCGTTCTGGAAGAAGGGCATCGTCACGGCTGGAGCGGCCGGGAGTCCGTATCGGAGTCACCTACAGGATGCCGGGCGATCAGCGGGGCGTCGTTAGCGCTGAGTCCTCGATTGGCTTGTCGATGCGTCTACTCGGACTGAAGCGTCTGCTTGGTTCCGGTAGTCGCTGGGCGGCATGCCGTAGGCGGCGCGGAAGGCTCGGGTGAAGTCGGCAGCGCGAGGGAAGCCCCAGCGGGCGGCGATGGTATGGATGGGGGTGGTGCGCAGAGCCGGGTCGGCGAGGCCGCGGCGGGCGTGGCCCAGGCGCTGGTGGCGTATCCAGGCTGAGATCGTCTCCTCTTCGTGCTGGAAGAGGCGGTGCAGGTAGCTGGTGGAGATGTGGTGTGCGGCGGCAATGCTGCGCGGGGTCAGTTGCGGGTCGTGCAGGTGCTGCTGGACGAAGGCACGGATGCGTAGGACGAGCGCCTGCCGACGGGTGTCCGGTGGGAGCGAGTTGTCCGAGTCCAGGGCATGAGCGATCAGTGCGGACAACAGGTCGACCACGACAGTCCCGAGCCGGGGCCCATCGGGCGGTTGGTACGAATCCGTGCCTCTCGCCAGCTGGGTGAGCAGTTGTGCCAGCAGGAAGCCGAACCCGTCCTGCGCTGACAGCCGCAGATGGGCCACCTGGTCCAGCTGGTTCCGGGGCAGTGGCAGCAGTGCTTTGGGGACCTCCAGCCCAACTCCCGTGTGCGGAGTGGCGTCGTCACCCCCGTGGATGTCGACGGGCCGCGAGGTGTCGACGACGCACAGGCTGTCCGGGCCGTACACGGCCTCCTCCTCACCCCGGACGGCGCGCAGCGCCCCACTCAAAGGCAGCGAGATGTGCAGCCCCTCGGGATCGGACTGCCGGATCAGTTTTGGCGTACGCCGAAAGCACACTGGCTGGAAGGTCGTCGGCCACACCGATACGGCACCGAGGTCCAGCACGCGCTGAGAAGCCCGAAAATCCGCCCAGTGGTCACTGCGCAGCTCCAGTGGGGCATGCGTTTGACCGACCAGTTCACGCCAGCAGTCGAACCGGTCCGCCGGGGCCAAGTCCGCACTGCGGAATACCCTTTCGATCAGCATCTCGCGTCCTCCCCGTCTTGCGAGTCCCTGAACGGTTTTCCTCTTGCCACTTGATGAGGGCAAGGCGCGAGTACACCATCCACAGATACACATCTGATGAATGCCCTGGCGGAGGCGGCTGCTGGTTTTGTTGATGGAACCTGGGTTCTGGCGCAGATCTTGGGAAGTGGTCGTAGAGGGTCACCGCGGTCTTCGATTGCGGGGCTCGGGTCCGTGTGAGAAGCTGTTGCCTTTCCGGACTTGAGAACGGCATTTCCGCTGGTCAGGCATAGGATCGGCGATTCCGTGGGAGTCGTGGCCTGTCGTGTCGTCGCTCTCCGGGAGGTCGCGGATGCCGTCGGTTGTCGGACTGCTGGAACAGCACGAGCTCGCAGCTCGCCGTCGAGTGGATGGGCTGCGCGAGGAGGCCGACCGTATGCAGGCCGAGCCGGCCGCGGCCGAGCAGGAATGACAGGAGTGGGCGATCGCCCCCAGGCGGGTCGACACGGTGCTGGCTCCGGACGGCGGCAAGACCGCCGACACGGAGGTCACCCCGGATCCACAGGATGCGGACGCGCCGTCGGCACCCAAAGATGCGGCGAAGCCCAAGTCGCAGGTGCCCATGTGGCGTGAGGGGCTTGCCTGCTCGGTGCTGTCGATGGACTGTCAGACCATGGCGAGCCGGTTCACCAGCAGCTCCACCCTGCGCTCGGTGTCCTCCGGCGGGAGCCGTCGAGCCCGGGTCAGGGTGGCCAGTCCGTGCAGGGCCGCCCAGAACGTCTCGGTGAACAGCTCCGGGCGCACGCCGTCCCCGGCGACCTCGCTGAGGCACTCCAGCAGCGCGGCGAAGGCGTCCTTCAACGGTTCGGGGGTGTCCTCCTGCGCGTACGCCAGGCCGCCGTCGAGCTGGAACAGGGCGTCGTAGACCGCCGGATGGCGTTCGGCGAAGGCGAGGTAGGCACGGGCCAGCGCGGTGACCCGGGCGCGGGGGCCGTCGGCGGCGGCGGTCGCGGCCCGCATCGCCACGGCCATCTCGGTGGCGCCTTCGAGGGCGACGGCGCCGATGATCTCGCGCTTGCCGCGGAAATGGCTGTAGAGGACGGGCTGGCTGTATTCGATGCGTTCGGCGAGCCGCCGGGTGGTGACCGCGTCCCAGCCCTGCTGCTCGGCGAGTTCGCGGGCCGTGGCCACGATGAGGCGCTCGCGGCCCGCCCGTTCGCGCTCCTTGCGTTCCTGTACCGACATGATTCGATCCTAGCACCGCTAGACAATCGAGCGGCAGTAGTATTAGCGTTGCCTCATCGGCTAGCAGCGCTAGATCCCTGGAGGGGTCATCATGCTCAATGCACTCGAGGTCGTCACCATCGTGGTCGTCGGCGTGATGGTGGGGGTGGAGTTCTCCGTCCCCTTCTTCAGCAACCCGATCCTCAACGCACTCCCCGGCGACAACGGCCTGCGCGGCCGCGTCCACGGGGCCCGACTGGGCGGCGCCGTGATGCCGTTCTGGTACATCGGCTCGCTCGTCCTCGTCGGGGTCTGGGCCGTCGCCGGATGGGACGACGACGGCACCGGCCTCGTCATGACCGCCGCCGCGCTGCTGATCGTCAGCGTGCTCATGTCGATCCTGGTGCTCGTCCCGATCAACAACCGGGTCAAGACGTGGACCGCCGGCAGCCGCCCGGCCGACTGGAAGGAGCAGATGAACCGCTGGGACCGCTTCCACTACGTCCGCGTCGCCGTCATCATCGCCGCCTTCACCCTGCTGGCCGCCGCCCTCGCCTGAGCCCGCGGGCCGACACCGCGCTGGTGGCGCACGATCCCCACTCCCCGGGCGGCAGCGGGCCACCGAACTCCCGACATCCGGGAACGCGGCTGCCGCAGACAGCCCACAACTGCGATCCCGACAAGCTACGCCCCTCGATGACCTGCGCGGCTCTCGGCTCTGGTTCGGGTGAGGTCTTTGATCCAGATCACCGAGACACGCAGCTGAAGCCCGGCGAGGTGGCTTTCCGGGGTCTTGTCGTAGCGGGTCGCGATGCCCCGCCACGCCTTGAGCTTGTTGATCAGGCGCTCGACGGTGTTCCCCTCCTTGCAGAGCTCGGCGTCAGGGGGCTGGAACGGCTCTTCCGCCTGGACGCCAAGGCCCTGGGCCTGGCGCGGGCAAAGCGCCGCCCGGCGACCCGGTTGGGGTGGGCGGTGTGGTGGGGCACGGTGCGGATGCTCGGCACCTTCCTGATCGAGAACCCCACGGCGGTCCCGGCCTCCGTGGTGCGGTTCGTCGCCGATGCGATCCCCGTGCCAAGCTGCTTGCCGGGGAGAACGCGGGTTCGAATCCCCGTACTCCGGCCCGCGGCACAAGGGCGCCACCTGGCTGAACGTGGTAAACGACCAGGTGATGGGGCTGGGCGGGGGGTGGTCGTGCCGGGCATGCTGCGCGACTCGCTGTTCATCCTGGATGCCATCCACGCCCGGCCACGGCGGTCCGAAGCCGGAGACCGTCACCACGGATGCCGCCTCGTATTCCGACATCGGCTGATCGCCTGGTACCACCCGTCACCGCTGCTGGCACACGACATGCGGAAACAGCTCTGCGCCACGCGGTGAGCTGGTTCGCGGTGCCCTGAAGGAGCGGGCGCAACTCGCCCTGCTTCTGTGCTCCTCTTCACACTCTCCTCGCCTCCAGTAATTTACTAGGACGTCCTACTATCTCTTTAGCCGACGCCTCTGACCTGTCTGGAAAGGCCCTCATGAGCGATCTGCACCGTCCCGTGCACCCCGTCCGCCTGGTCACCGCTTCGGCGCTGTTCGACGGGCATGACGCGTCGATCAACATCATGCGACGGATCTTCCAGTCCCAGGGCGCGGAGGTGATCCATCTCGGTCACAACCGGTCGGTGCAAGAGGTCGTGGACGCGGCGCTGGAGGAGGACGCACACGGTGTCGCGGTCTCGTCCTACCAGGGCGGTCACGTGGAGTACTTCGAGTATCTGGTGGCGTCGCTGCGTGCGCGGGGAGCGGAGCACGTCCGCGTGGTGGGCGGTGGTGGCGGCGTCATCGTGCCCGAGGAGATCGACCGGCTGCGCGGCAGCGGAGTGACCATCTTCTCTCCGGAGGACGGGCAGCGGATGGGCCTGGCCGGGATGGTCAACTCGGTGATGAAGGATTGCGACTTCGACCTCTGGGATCGTCAACCGGCCAATGTCGCCGCCGTGCTGGCGGGTGACCGGTTCGCGATCGCCCGCGCCATCACCGGCGCCGAACTCGGCCAGCTGCCGGCCGACTTCCTGGAGCAGTTGCGCGCCGCGGCCGGGGCGCGGGTCACGCCGGTGCTCGGCATCACCGGGACCGGCGGCTCGGGCAAGTCGTCGCTCACCGACGAGTTGGTGCGCCGGTTCCGCGTCGACCAGCAGGACAAGCTGCGGGTCGCGGTGATCGCGGTCGACCCGACCCGCCGCCGAGGGGGAGGGGCCCTGCTCGGTGACCGCATCCGCATGAACTCCCTCGACGGAAACCGGGTGTTCTTCCGGAGTCTGGCCACCCGCGGCAGCCGTGAGCTGCCCGAGCACCTGTCCGACGTGATCGACGTCGTGAAGGCCGCCGGGTTCGACCTGGTGATCGTGGAGACGCCGGGCATCGGCCAGGGCGACGCCGCGATCGTGCCGTTCGTCGACACCTCGATGTACGTGATGACGCCCGAGTTCGGCGCCGCCTCGCAGCTGGAGAAGATCGACATGCTCGACTTCGCCGACGTCGTGGCGATCAACAAGTTCGAGCGGCGCGGCGCCAAGGACGCGCTGCGCGACGTGGGCCGTCAACTGGTCCGCAACCGCGAGGCATTCGCCATGCGGCCAGAGGACATGCCGGTGTACGGTTCCTCGGCGGCCACGTTCAACGACGACGGCGTCACCGCGCTCTACCAGCACCTGAAGAGCATCCTGGCCGAGCAGGGGCTGCCGCTGGCCGAGGGCACGCTGGTGCCGGTCGACGTGCGCCACTCCTCCGGCATCCGGCAGGTGGTTCCCGCGGAGAGGGTGCGCTACCTCGCCGAGATCAGCGAGACGGTCCGCGGATACCACGCCGAGACCGCCCGGCTGGCCGAAGCGGCAAGGCGCGTGCAGCGTCTGGAGGCGGTCGGGGCCGAGCTCGTCGAGGCGGGCTCCGACGCCGGGAACGTACGGTCGCTGCTCGAGGACGCCCGCAGGCAGCTCCCGTACGACATCACGGAGCAGATCGGGAACTGGCCCGCCGTCGTGGCCTCCTACTCCGGCGACGAGCAGGTCGTGAAGATCCGGGACAAGGAGATCCGCACCAAACTGACCCGCGAGTCCCTGTCCGGCAACAAGATCCCCCGGGTCGCCCTGCCCCGCTTCACCGACCACGGGGAACTGGTGCGGTTCTGGCGCGGGGAGAACCTGCCAGGCCACTTCCCGTTCACCGCCGGGGTGTTCCCCTTCAAGCGCGACAGCGAGGACCCGGCGCGGATGTTCGCCGGCGAGGGCGACCCGTTCCGCACCAACCGGCGCTT
Source organism: Streptomyces sp. MK37H (assembly GCF_018035285.1). Classification (NCBI taxonomy): domain Bacteria; kingdom Bacillati; phylum Actinomycetota; class Actinomycetes; order Kitasatosporales; family Streptomycetaceae; genus Streptomyces; species Streptomyces sp. MK37H. The sequence goes on from NZ_JAAAYH010000026.1 coordinate 22,454, forward strand.
CAAGCTGCTGTCCGAGGGCCAGCCGGCCACCCGGCTGTCCACCGCCTTCGACTCCGTCACCCTCTACGGCCGTGACCCGGACGAACGCCCTGACAACTACGGCAAGGTCGGCACCTCCGGTGTCTCCATCGCCACCCTCGACGACATGAAGGCCCTCTACCACGGTTTCGACCTGGTCGCCCCCACCACCTCGGTCTCCATGACGATCAACGGACCCGCACCGACGATCCTCGCGTTCTTCCTCAACACCGCCATCGACCAGCAGATCGAGCGGTTCCGCGCCGACGAGGGCCGCGACCCCTCGCCCGAGGAGACGGCCGAACTGCGCGCCGGGGCCCTGGCAAACGTCCGAGGCACGGTGCAGGCCGACATCCTCAAGGAGGACCAGGGCCAGAACACCTGCCTGTTCTCCACCGAGTTCTCCCTGCGGATGATGGCCGACATCCAGGAGTGGTTCATCGCGAACAAGGTCCGCAACTTCTACTCGGTGTCCATCTCCGGGTACCACATCGCCGAAGCCGGCGCGAACCCCATCAGCCAGCTGGCCTTCACCCTGGCCAACGGCTTCACCTACGTCGAGGCCTACCTCGCCCGGGGCATGCACATCGACGCCTTCTCCCCGAACCTGTCGTTCTTCTTCTCCAACGGCATGGACCCCGAGTACTCCGTCCTCGGCCGGGTCGCCCGCCGCATCTGGGCCGTGGCGATGAAGGAGAAGTACGGCGCGAACGAGCGCAGCCAGAAGCTGAAGTACCACGTCCAGACCTCCGGCCGCTCGCTGCACGCCCAGGAGATGGACTTCAACGACATCCGCACCACCCTGCAGGCCCTCATCGCGATCTACGACAACTGCAACAGCCTCCACACCAACGCCTACGACGAGGCGGTCACCACCCCCACTGAGGACTCGGTCCGCCGGGCCCTGGCCATCCAGCTGATCATCAACCGGGAGTGGGGTCTGGCGATGAACGAGAACCCCCTGCAGGGGTCGTTCATCATCGACGAGCTCACCGACCTGGTGGAGGAGGCCGTACTCGCGGAGTTCGAGCGGATCAGCGAGCGCGGCGGTGTGCTCGGGGCGATGGAGACCGGCTACCAGCGCGGCCGTATCCAGGACGAGTCGATGCTGTACGAGCAGCGCAAGCACGACGGTACCCTCCCGATCATCGGCGTCAACACCTTCCGCAACCCGCACGCGGACACCGCCGAGCCCGATGCCATCGAGCTGGCGCGCGCCACCGAGGAGGAGAAGGAGTCCCAGCTGGCGCGGGTGCGGGACTTCCAGGCCCGCCACCACGAGACGGCCCACGCCGCCCTGGCCGCCCTCAAGGAGGCAGCGATGGAGGGCCGCAACGTCTTCGCCGTCCTCATGGACGCCGCCCGGGTCTGCTCGCTGCAGCAGATCACCGACGCCTTCTTCGAGGTCGGTGGCCAGTACCGCCGCAACGTCTGACCAGCAAGTTAGGCACGTGGGACCGACCTTGACGAACAGGTGGCGCGGGTACGGATCACGGCCTGGCGCGTCGCGTAACGTCGCTTCTGTCGATATGTGTGTGCATGGCGGCAGTTCGGGGTGCAAGCTGCCGGGGTGAATATGGAAGAGGTCGGCGCGCGGTTGGTGGGTCGATTCGGCCCCGAGGTCGAGGGTTGGCTCGCTGAGGTTCCGAACCTCGCTGCGCGGCTGGCCGCGCGGTGGGGTTTCGTGCTCGGTGACCTGTTCGGGAGTGGAGCCTCCTCTGTCGTCTTGCGCTGTCAATGGCCTGACGGAACGCCAGCGGTTCTCAAACTCAGTCCGGATCGAACACTGTTGACCAAGCAGGTGGAGATGCTGCGCGTGTTCGCGCCGTCGGGTCGGGTGCCGGCCGTATTGTCCGCCGACGCGGAGGCCGGGGCGATGGTGTTGGAGGAGGTCCTGCCCGGCACCGAGGCCGAGGACATTCCGCAGACGTCATTGCCGCAGCAGTGGGGAGAGTTGCTTGCCGCACTGCACGCCGTGGCCCCACCCGCGCACTGGCCACGGGATCTGCGTGGTCGGTGTGACGAGGCCTTCGTCCGGATCGGCCGGCGGCTGTCCGAGCCGGCCATCGGCGCACGGATCGACCAGGCCGCGTGGCAGCGGGCGATACTGCGCTGTGAGACGTTGCTGGACAGTCAGGCCAGGCTCGTGTTGCTGCACGGCGATCTGCACCTCGGCAACGTCCTGGACGGCGGCCCGTCGCGCGGTCTGATCGCGATCGACCCCAAGGCATGCATAGGCGACCCATGCTTCGACGCCGTCGACTACGTGGTGGCCGGCGCCGGACAAGAGGGTGTCGAGGCCCGTTGCCAGCGGGTGGCGACCGCGTGCGGGCTCGATGGGGACCGGTTGTATGCCTGGAGCCGAGTGATCGCACCAATGGTAGCCATCGCGCACCTCACCTATGACGGTCCAGAGCCGGTGATCGACGAACTACTCGCCCTGTCTTGCTGATCCCACGCGAATATCAGTTCATGCCGGTCAGAGTGACCTCGGCTCTCGTCAGCCACGTGTCGTGCCGCCCGGCCGGGTCGCTCCCAGATACCCTGCTTCGGTGCAGGGCTCGGATTTCACCCGCTGACCGAACCCGTGACCTGCGACTTCATGATGCACACCACTCAATCGGGCGGCAGAGTCCCAAAGGTCGGCTCTTCAGGAGTTGGACTCCAGTGAGGGCTTTCGCATCGCCAGGGGGGCCTTGGACGACCAGTCGGGCTCGCGGTAGTCGACCGATGCCGGCAGGGCGAAGAGGGCGACCAGGATGGACACCACGCACGCGGCCGTCATGTACCAGCCGAAGCTGATGTCATCGCCGGTCAGGTCGTGCAGCCAGACCGCGACCAGGCCGGCGGTCGAGCCGATCAGTGAGGTGCCGATGTTGAAGTTGAGCGCGGCCGCGCTGGAGCGCACCTCGGGCGGAAAGCTCAGTACATAGGCGATGTTCAGGGGCGCGGCCACCAGATTGTTGATGATGGTGAACACCACGACGGCGCCGGCGGCAAGGACGATGGACTTGCTGTTGATGGCCATGAAAGTCGGCACGGTCAGCGCCACGAACAGGCCGTAGCCGACCAGCAGCGGCAGCCGGGCGCCGTAGCGGTCCGCGAGTACGCCGCCCCAGACGCTGGGCAGTGGCCCGACGGCATAGGTGAGCATGGAGGCCAGCAGCGCCAGCGAGGTGGGGAAGCCGGCAGTGATCAGGGCGGTGACGAAGTACGCCTGAATGGTGTACGAGCCGATGCGCTGGCCCGCGCCGAGGCCGATGGCCTTGAGCATGTCGCGCCAGTAGAGGCGCACCGCGTCCTTCAGCGGTGCCTGCTTCGCCTCGGCGGCGGCGATCTGGCGCTTCATCTCCTCGAACTCAGGTGTCTCATCGAGCTTGTTGCGGATGTAGAAGCCGACGGCCGCGATGGGGATGGCGAGCAGGAACGGGATGCGCCAGCCCCAGCTCTCGAAGGCCGACGCCGGCATGGTGATGATGAGCACGAAGGAGACGGCGGAGCCGAGCAGGGAGCCGACCGAGCAGGTGGCGTTCATCAGGCCCGCCAGGTAGTTGCGGCGGCGGCTGCCCGGTTCGTGTTCGAGCATGAACTGGGAGGCGGTGGTGTACTCCACGCTGGCGCCCAGCCCTTGAAGCACCCGGGAGAACAGCAGCAGGACCGGAGCGGCCGCGCCTATCGCCGCGTAGGTGGGCAGCACACCGATCCCGGCGGTGCCGATGCTCATCAGCAGGATGGTGAGGGTCAACACCGTCCGGCGGCCCCTGCGGTCGGCGAGCGGGCCGAGGAACAGGGCGCCGAGCGGGCGGATGAAGTAGGACAGGGACACCCCGACATAGGTGGAGAAGAGCGCGACTGTCGGGTCGTCGGACGGGAAGAACAGCTTGGCCAGCACTGCCGCCAGGGTGCCGTACAGCGTGAAGTCGTAGTACTCGACAATGTTGCCGATCATGGCGGATGCGTACACCCGGCGGCGGGTGCTCTTCGCGGGGATGTCGGTGCCCATCAGAGTTCCTTTGAGGAGGTGCGGTACCCGGGGTAGTGGCGTGCTGCGGTGCGACCGGAGACCTTGCCTTCTGCGAGATCCCGGTCGATGGCCTCCGGGCTGCGATCTTCCGGACGGCCGTAGCCGCCCGCCCCCGCCGTCTCGATGGTCACGGTCTGGCCCGGCTGCAATACCGTGTATCCGTGGTCGACCGGCCGGGCGCCGTCGCTGAGGACGACGTTCGCGGTGGCTCCCTCCGTACCGCCGCACAGTCCCCACGGGTGGGACTTCTGCCGGCTGGTGTCCACCCAGAAGTGCACGTCGTCGCACTCCACGCGAACCCGTCGCCGGATGCCGAGGCCGCCGCGGAACTCACCGGTGCCGCCGGAGTCGTCGATCAGCTCGTACGCCTCGATGAGCAGCGGGTACTCCGTCTCGAGGCTCTCCACCGGCAGATTGGAGGTGTTCGTCATGTGCACCTGCACTCCGTCCAGCCCGTCCTTGGTGGCCCGTGCGCCGGAGCCGCCGCCGATGGTTTCCAGGTAGACGAACTCCTTTCCGGTCAGCGGATTGTGTCCGGAGAAGTGCACGCCGGTGTTCGCACCATTGCTCGCCGCGGTGACCCGGGCCGGGACCGCGGTTGCCAGGGCACCATGGATCAGGTCGACGATGCGCTGGCAGGTTCCGCTGCGCCCGTTCACCGCCGCGGGGTAGCCGCAGTTCACGATCGAGCCAGTGGGCGCATCGATATGGATGGCCCGGTACATGCCGGCATTGGGCACGATGTCGGCGTCGATCAGGCTCTTGACCGAGTAGTAGACCGTGGCGTAGAGCGCGGTCCACACCACGTTGACGCTCGCCCGCACCTGCGGCGGATTGCCCGCGAAGTCGAAGAAGATCTCGTCGCCGGCCACGCGCACGGCCACCTGCAGCTCCAGTTCCTCGTCCAGCTCCGGGCAGTCGAAAAGATCCGTGAACCGATAGGAGCCGTCAGGGATGGCGGTGATCGCGGCGCGGGTACGCCGCTCGGTGTAGTTGAGCAGCTCATCCCCGGCACGCATCACCATGTCCCGGCCATAGCGGTGGCACAGCTCGCGGTAGCGCAGCACGGCGAGCCGGTTCGCCGACGCTTGCGCACGCAGGTCCGCGCGGCGCTCGTCCGGCACCTGGCAGTTGAGCAGGATCAGCGCGAGCAACTCGTCCTGCTGCACTCCCGCGCGCACCAGCCGCACCGGCGGAATGCGCAGCCCCTCCTGGAAGATGTGCGCGTGCCCGCGGTCGCCGAAGTCGGCGTGGTGTGCCAGGGTGGCCGCCCACGCGGTGAGCTCGCCGTCCACGAAGACCGGGGTGGCCAGCACGATGTCCGGCAGATGTGAGCCGCCACCGTTGTACGGGTCGTTGCCGATGAAGATGTCACCGTCCTCGATCTGCCCGACCGGGTAGCGTTCCAGAATGCTGCCGACAATTCCCATCAGCGAACCGAGGTGCAGTGGTGAGCCGCCCTCGTCCTGGGCGATTCCGTTGCCCGCGGTGTCGAACAGCCCGGCCGTGCAGTCACGGCGCTCTTTGATGTTGGTGGAGAACGCGGCCCGGACGAGGGTGCCGCTCATCTCCTCCACGACGGTCGCCAGTGCCGAGCCGATAACCTCGACCAGCACACCGTCCAGTTCCCGCTGCGTCGTCACGGTCAGACCCCTCGGGTTCGAATGATCAGGTTGCGTAGTTCGTCCACTTCGCAGATGTCGCCGGGCAGCAGCAGGGTGGTGCTGTCCATCTGCTCGATGACCGCGGGCCCTGTAAGGCGGTGTCCCACCTCGAGCCGGGCCCGGTCGTACACGGGGCAGTCCACTTCGGCGCCGGCCTCCTTGAGATGCACTCGGCGGCGGGTTGTGACGGCCTCTTCGGGTGTGCCGCCCCGGGGGGCGGAGCGCACCAGCTCGGCGCGGGAGACCGCGCCCACGGCCTGTGCCCGGAAGGTCACCGCCTCGACGGACTCATCCGCCAGCCGGTAGCCGTACATCCGGTCGTGCGCGTCGCCGAAGTCCGCCAGCAGTCGGCGCACCGTGTCCACGGTGACCGGGCCGTCGTCCGGAAGGTCCACGCCGAGTTCGTAGTTCTGGCCGCGGTAGCGCATGTCCACCGCACGGGTGATGCACCGGCGGGCGGGGTCGATGCCCTCGCTGTCGAACCATTGCGTCGCGCTCGCGACCAGCTCGTCCAGCACCTCGGACAGCTGACCGGCGGTGCCCTGGTGCACGGGCAGCCGACAGGTACGCATGAAATCGCTGCGCACATCGGTCATCAGCAGCCCCAGCGCGGACTGCGCGCCCGGGGTCTCGGGGACCACGACGGTGGTGCAGCCCAGCTCGGCGGCGAGCCGGGCCGCGTGCAGCGGGCCGGCCCCGCCGAACGGCACCAGCGCGTAGTCGCGCGGGTCATAGCCGCGGTGGACGGAGATCACCCGGATCGCCCGGGCCATGTTGGCGGTGACGACATCGATGATGCCCTGCGCGGTTTCCGGTACGGACAGACCGAGCCGCTCCGCCAGGCGCCCCACGGCGCGGTGGGAGGCATGGTGATCGATCTTGAGCTGGCCGTTGAGCAGATATTCGGGGTTGAGCACCCGCAGGACCACATTGGCGTCGGTGACGGTGGCTTCCTCGCCGTGGCCGTAGCAGGCCGGTCCGGGGAACGCTCCGGCACTGGCCGGCCCGACCCGCAGGTGCCCGCCGCTGTCGATCCACGCGATCGAACCGCCGCCCGCGCCCACGGTGTGGATGTCCAGCATCGGCGAGCGCACCGGACGTCCGTCGATCTCCAGACTCGCGGTGACCTTGGGGTCGCCGTTCTGCACCAGCGACACATCCGAGGAGGTGCCGCCCATGTCGAAGGTGATGATGTCGCCGAAGCCTGCCGCCGAGCAGACCGCAGCGGCGCCGACCACCCCGGTGCTCGGCCCGGACAGCACCAGCCGGACCGGCAGCCGCTCGGCGGTGACGAAGGGGATGATGCCGCCGTTGGACTGGGTGACATGCGGTTCGCAGCGCAGCCCGGAGGCGGCCAGGGCGCCGCGCAGCCGCGCCAGGTAGTCCGCGACCACGGGGCCTATGTAGGCGTTGGTGACCACCGTGGACAGCCGCTCGAACTCACGGAACTCCGGCAGCACCTCACAGGAGAGCGAGATGTGGGCGTCGGGCATCTCGGCGCGGATGATCTCGCCGATCTTCCGCTCATGGTCCGGCCGGACGTAGGAGTACAGCAGACAGACCGCGATGGCTGCCACGCCCTGTTCCTTCAGCACGCGCACGGCCTGGCGCACCTCGGCCGGGTCCAGCGGGATCTCCACCCGGCCGTCGTGCCGCACCCGCTCGGTCACCTCCAGGCGCAGATCGCGCGGCACGAAGGGAGCGGGCTTGTCCGCCTGCGCGTCGTACATGTCCGGGCGGCGCCCGCGGCCGAGTTCGAGCAGGTCCCGGAAGCCCCGGGTGGTGATCAGGCCGGTACGCACGCCTCGCCCGGTGAGCAGCGCATTGGTGCCCACCGTGGTGCCGTGCGCGAAATAGCCGACCTCGGCCATGTCCCGGCCGCCGATCTGGCCGAGCAGCTCGTGAAGTCCGCGCACGATGGCCCGGCCGGGGTCGTCTGGCGTGGACGAGACCTTGCGTACGTGGATCTGTCCGGTCGCCTCGTCATACGCGCACACGTCCGTGAAGGTGCCGCCGGTGTCCACACCGATTCTCAGGCTCATGGATGCCTTGCCTCGTGAGATTTTCAATGCGCCGGGATACTGGTGGCCCGACCTCCGTTCCGGGAACGTTCCCGGAAGAGTGGGCGTCACTTTAGGCAGAGCTGATTTGCGGGGTCAAGACCCTTGCTGGACCCCGTGGGGCAGCGAAACATGTCGATAACACAACGATCACGGCACTGCCATTTGACCGCTCTCGGCGGCGACGGTATATGGTCAGCACAGAGGGTCCGGGAACGTTCCCGGAATGAGGACAGGTTTTCCGGACGGCAGTCCCGCAGCCGGCGGACAAGGGAAGAAGAGGCATGACTCCCACAGCACAGGAGATTCGCGTCGCCGTTGTCGGCGGCGGCATTCTGGGCGTCTCCACGGCATACCGGCTGGCCCGGCGCGGCGCGGCCGTCACGCTGGTGTCGGACGGCGCTCTGGCCGGGGGAGCGTCCGGGCGCTCGCTCGCCTGGCTGAACTCCGCCGCCATCCGCTCGCCCGAGTACCACCGGCTGCGGGTGCTGGGCATCGACCGCTACCGCACGCTGGCCGCCCGCGAGCCCGGCCTGGACTGGCTGCGCTTCGACGGCGGGCTGGCCTGGGGTACGGCGGAGCAGGAGGCTGATTTCCGTGAGCGGCTCGCCCACCAGAGGGCCAACGGCTACGAGGCGGACTGGCTGAGCCCGGGGGAGATCGCGGCGGTGACGCCCGGTGTCAATCCGGCGGCGGTGCCGGGATGTGGAGCGATCTTCAATCCGGGCGAGGGCTGGGTGGACCTGCCGCCGCTGATCGAGCTGCTGGCCAAGGAGCTCACCGGACTCGGCGGCGAGGTCGTCACCGAAGCGGGGCCGGCCACCGTACGGACCGCGGGCGGCCGGGTGACCGGCGTGACCACCCGGTCCGGGCTGACCTGGGACTGCGACGCGGTAGTCCTGGCCACCGGCGCCGGCACACCGGCCATGCTGAGCAGGCTCGGTGTGCCTCTCGGTGACCGCACTCCCATTTCGCTGCTGGTGCGCACCGAACGGGTGAACGCCCCGCTGCGCGCCGTGTTGAACACCCCGCGCGTATCGATCCGGCCCACCCCGGACGGGGCCCTGGTACTGGACTCGGGATGGTCCGAGGAGGAAATCGTCCGGCATGAGGACGGCACCTTCGAGGTGCGTCAGTCCACCGTGGAGGGCCTTCTCGCTGAGGCGTCAGCTGTGCTCGCGGGCACGCCCAGGCTCCCGCTCCAGTCCTATGCGGCCGGTCCGAAGCCGATTCCCGCGGACGGGGAGCCCGTGCTCGGACAGCTGGAGGAGATCGCCGGCTGCCATGTCGCGTTCACCCACAGCGGCGCCACCCTCGGCCTGATCGCCGGTGAGCTCCTGGCCGACGAGATCGTCACCGGCCGCCCGCACGTGCTGCTGGCCGCCTTCCGGCCGGAGAGGTTCCGCCGATGACCATCCGTACCGCGATCATCGGCTTCGGCACGGCGGGCCGGGTCTTCCACGCCCCCTTCATCGCCGCTGATCCGCACTACGCGCTCAGCGCGGTCGTCACCCGGGACGAGGGCCGCCGGGCGGAGGCCGCCGCCCGTTATCCCTCCGTGCGTGTGCTGCCGGATGTGGACGCACTGCTGACGTCGGCGGCCGAGGTGGACCTGGTGGTGATCGGCTCGCCTTCGGGTACCCATGCCGAACTGGCGGACGCCTTTTTGGACGCGGGTGTCGGAGTGGTGGTGGACAAGCCGTTCAGTGTGACCGCGGCCGAGGGCCGGGCGCTGGTGGAGAAGAGCGAACGGCTGGGGCGGCCGCTGACGGCGTTCCACAACCGTCGGTGGGACGGTGACTTCCGCACCCTGCGGGGGCTGATCGAACGCGGTGAGCTGGGCGAGGTGTGGCGTTTCGAGTCGCGCTTCGAGTGGTGGAAGCCGGACCGGGGGGACTCCTGGAAGACGACCGCGACCACTGCGGAGGGTGGCGGCATCCTCTATGACCTCGGCGCGCATCTGCTGGACCAGGCGCTGCTGCTGTTCGGTGACGCCGTGCCGGTGTACAGCGAGGTGGCCACCCGCCGGCCGGGCGCGGCGGCCGACGAGGACTCTTTCGTGGTGCTGCGGCACGACTCGGGGGTGCACTCGTACCTGTGGATGAACGGTCTGGCGGCTCAGGTCGGCCCGCGCTTTCATGTGCTGGGCTCGCGGGGCGCGTACACCAAGTACGGTCTGGATCCGCAGGAAGCGGCGCTCAAGGCCGGCGCCGCCCCCACCGACCCGTCGTTCGGCGTTGAACCGGAGTCGGCGTGGGGGCTACTGGGCATCGACGGCGCGGCCCGGCCCGTGCCGACGCTGGCCGGCAGCTATGCGCAGTTCTACGCCCGGCTGGCCGATGCCCTGCTCTCCGGCAGTCCGCTGCCGGTGGACCCGAGGGAGGCGGTCCGGGTGATCGAGCTGATAGAGCAGATCCATCAGCGATCGGTGGTTGAATGTGGTCCGGCTGCGCGGCCGACCGCGTGACGGGTAGGGGAGGGAGGTGGGAGCTGTCGTGACACGGCCCGCTCAGCAGTCCGTCACCATCGTCGATGTGGCGAAGGCCGCAGGGGTGTCGAAGTCCACGGCCGGGCGCGCGCTCACCGGTGCCGGCGAGGTCAGCGCGCGGACCAGGGAGAAGGTCGCCCGGGTAGCGGCGGAGCTCGGCTACCGGCCCAACGGTGTGGCCCGCAGCATGATCACGGGAAACACCGAGACCGTGGGTGTCGTCATCCCGGACATGAGCAACCGGTTCTTCTCCGCCGCACTGCAGAGCATCGCCCGAACGGTCCGTCAGCATGGTTATGAGTTGCTGGTCAGCAGCACCGACGGGGAGCCCACGCTGGAACGCCGGTCGGTGGAGGTGCTGGCCACCAAGCGGGTGGACGGGCTGATCGTGGCACCTGTGAGCGGGGCCGACGCCTACCACCTGAGGCAGCTTGCCGAGAGCGGTACCGCGCTGGTCCTGCTGGACCGCCCGGCTCCGAAGATCACCGGATCGAGCTTTGTCTCCGTCAACAACATCGAGGCGTCCCGGCTGGCAGTGAACCATTTGATCGGGCTGGGGCACCGTCATATCGGGATCATCAGCGAGGCGCGGTACGACGCCGCGTCGGCCGGGAAGGCGGATCCCGCCCCCACCGTCGACCGGCCCAGCACCCTGCGGCTCGCCGGCTATGTGCGGGCGATGACCGACGCGGGTCTGACGGTGCGGTCCGAGCACGTCGCGCACAGCGCCTATTCCAGCACGGCCTCCTATGCGGCGGCCCGCAGGCTGCTGCAGGCCACGCCCCGGGTCACGGCGATCTACTGCACGGACAATGTGCTGTCCGTCGGCGCCTTCGCGGCCCTGCAGGACAGCGGGCGGCGTTGTCCGCAGGAGGTATCGTTGATCGGTTTCGACGACCATGAGTGGGCACCCCTGGTCCGGCCCCGCCTGACCGTGGTGGCCCAGCCGACGGAGGTCATCGGGGTCACCGCCGCGGAGGACCTGCTGGCCGCCATCGCCGACCCCACCCGCGAACCGGCGACCCGTCTGCTGCCCGCGCGGCTGATCACCAGGGACTCCACCGCGCCCCCGAGCCACCTCGGCTGACCTTCCATCGCCCGCCCGGGCCGCTGCGGCGTGGCGCGGGATCGATTCATTTGGCGGCAGTCTGCGTGGGCGGCCGTCCGGAGGCGGCGCAAGACATCGCCGTGCTTGGACACCACCCAGGCCACCGACCCATCTCACGGGCCGCCGGCGGTCTCATGTACTCGCCACGGCTGCGCACGCCGATCCCGGATCGCACCGGCTGACAGCCGGCAGGCACGACTGGCCGAAAGGGAAACGCGCTTCGGGGAGCTCCCTGGCCAGTTTCGCTGGCACCGGGTGATCAGCTGGTGGACGGCGCTGCGCCGCCGGAAGCGGAAGGACGTCCGCCGACGCCTCACCGGACGTGGCGATGAGTTGACCCGTGCCTGGTCCGGAGCGCGCTGGTGTCGCCGGGACCCTGCGGCGACACGAGGTCTCCGGTGCTCAGTGGCCGACACGGAAGGCCGCGTCCTGCTGCTCGGTCGCCGTGGAGACGGGGATGGAGCGCGAGATTCGACGTGACACTGCCGATGGCGGAAAGCCCGGCCGACGCGTTCAGCGACTTCGACTGTGAGGCATCGCTGAAGCGCATCGCCCCACAGGCGGTCAGCCGGGTCACCGACAAGATGGATCACTGCGCACGCATGGTGAAGGCCGAGTCCGGCTCCCGGGCGCGATCCCAGAACTACGGCCTGCCGCCGCCCGCTGACGCGCCGGGGCCACTGGCCTCCTTCGCCCCACGCTGAGAGCTGTGGAGCATCGTGTTACGGGGCGCTCGCCATCTGCCGCTGCCGCTCCCCATCGGCGTGCGCCTTGCCCATCAGCGAGCCTTCTTCCTGCTCGTAGTGGGACAGGGCGAGGCCGAGGCAGAAAAACGTGGGCGCCCACTCGCCGACGAAGATGCCCCACCGGTCTGCCCGATCGAGACCCTTACCGGGTTCGGCGCGTAGGGATGTGGCCCAGGTGAAGATGGACAGGCCGATGGAGGCGACGGCGGCGGTGTAGGCGTGCTCCGAGCGCAGGCCGATGTCGTGCAGCTTCTTGATCATGGCGGTGCTCCTTCGGGAGGTCCCCCCTCAGGTCCACCCTCGTATGCCCATGCTTCGGCGGATGACGCAGGACGGGTTCAGGACGCGGGCCGCTTCTTCGCCGGAGCGTTCTTGGCGGGGGCTTTCGTCTTGGGCCGTATCTCCCGCACCTCGCCTTCGCCGCCTTCCTCGCCGCGGGCCTGCTTCGCGGCCCGCACGCTGTCCTGGAGGGCGGACATGAGGTCGACAACCTTGCCCTTCGGCTCGGTCGGCGCCTCCATCTCAGGTGGCGCGTGCCCCTCGGCTTTGGTTTCTGTGACGGCTTCCATGGCCTCCCGGTACTGAAGCGAGCGTCCTCGCGGGCCCGTACCAGGTGCCGGGCGGCTTCCTCGGCCTCGCTGGGCACCCGCACACACGGCAGCTCACCGATCCGCAGCAGCCGCGCCAGCCGCTCGGCATCCCGGCGGTCGGTCCTGACCCGGTCCCTCGACGGCCGTTCGATCTTCGACGGTGCCACCACCACACACCACACACCGCACACCCGCCGCCGACAATGCCCTGGCCAGCCCGAACCCGGTGGGCCCGGCCTCATAAACCACCGCTACCGGACCGTCCAACGAAGCCACCCACGCCAGCACAAGGTCCGTCTTCGGCGACAGCCGCAACGGCCGGACTTCCCCCGACTGGCTGTCGACCGCGCACGCCACAATCGATCGTGCATGAACGGCCGGCCCGACACACGTACGCTCGAACAGCACCGGCGCCCTCCCGTAATTGCGGCTCCACCGTCACCACCATGTGACGGCAACCCGCGCCAACTTACGAGCGAGGCGCCGACCCTCCATACGGTTCTAGCCCGTGGCGACGAGGTGGGCGTCCACGGTGACGACACCGTCGACGCCCTGGCAGAGGCCCACGACCACCGGGATGAGACGCGGTTGCGGGACGTGGCCCCGAAGGGTGACGTCCCCGTCGCGGACCTCGACCGCGACGGTGCCCTCGTCCAGGCCGAGGATGCGTCCCAGGACGTCCTGCTCGACCTCGTCGCGGATCTCGACGTCGGAGCGGATGAAGGCGTCGAGCAGGTCGCTGCGGCTGACGATGCCAAGGAGCCTGTCGTCGCCGACCACCGGCAGTTGCTTGACGTGCCGCCTGCGGAGTTCGCGCGCGGCCCGGGGGATGGTCCAGTCGGCGCGGGCGGTGAAGACGGGGCTGCTCATGAGCGCGCCTGCGGTCCGGGCCCGGGCCTTGCCCCAGGCGTGCTCGTCGTTCCCGTCCTGTCCCTGCGGATCGGGCATGCCGGTCTCGTGCCGCAGCACGTCGGACGCGGACACCACGCCGATGGGGGCGCCGTTGTCATCGACGACCGGAGCCGCGGCAATGTCGTTCGCGTCCAGCAGGGCGGCGGCTTCCTGGAACGGCGTGTCGGGCCGGAGGGTGACGACCTCCTCGGTCATCACGTCACCGACCGTGCGGCGGTGCAGCATGGCATCGGCCTCCTCCGCTTCGCGACGGGGCGCCGGCGTCGGTCCGCCCGGGCGGCCCCCGCGCGGTGCGCCGACCTCCGCGGCCCGGCCGGCTCGTCCACGCCGTCTTCCCCACCCTACCCATGACAGCACCGCGCCGCTCCGGCGACCAGCGACGTTCGGCCTGGCGGGGAAGGCCGGCGGTCCTACGGCCGGGAGTCCCCGGCGTTCCGCACTCTCCCAGCAGAAGCCCTGCCCGTGATCACCCACCCCTTTGAGAACCTCGACCCGGCCCAGACCGTGCAGGTCCTTCCCCGCCACCTCGCCGGGCCCGGCGCCGTCGACCCTCGCACCGCATGGGCCTTCCCCCTCGACGAGGGCTGGACGTTCGCCCAGACCGACGCAGGCACGGCCGCCGCGTTCACCCCGTGCCTACGCCTGCAGACCACCTACGACCCCCGTCAGTGCCGGCGGCGGCCTCTGGGGGACGCCGAGTCCATGGGCTTCAGTCCTTTGACAGTGAGTGGAATCGCGATGCGGGACATGTCGCACGGTGTGGCCGAGTGACACGTGGTTTTGGTGGGGCGGCGCATAAGACTCCGCCCCACCGCTTGGCGGAGCCTCAGTTTCGGGGAGCCTCGCCGACCTTGTCCACGACTCCGGCGCCGAGCAGAGCCACCTCGTCCGAGCCCAGGTAATGGAGGGACTTCTTGTCGAAGACCCATGTGCCGCGGTCATCACGGTCCTTGAAGCTCAGGCCGATGCCCGGGCGGCCCGCGAAGTCCTTGGCGTGCTCGACCACCGAGACGCCCGGGATCCTCGCCGCGGCGCGGTAGAGCGCGGCGTTCACCTTGGGAAGGAGCGTCGCGTCGGCGAGCATGTCGCCGATCCTCTCCAGTGCCTGACCCCGGTTGATCGAGCCCTTGTCTCCCGTGTCGGCGTAGATCTTCTTGAGCAGCGCGCCGGGGTCGGTGGGCAGCGCCTCCAGCTCGCGGTAGGTGGTGACGTTCGGGTCGGCGTACAGCGTCATGTCCTCCGGGGTGCCCTTGGGGACGTCATGCCCCGGGAGGGGCGGGCCCGACAGCCTGGTGATCCGGGCCAGGCCGGGGCGCTTGCCGTTGACCGCGGTCCAGTCCGAGCGGCGGAAGATCTGGGTGCCGCTGTCCTCGCCGTCACCCTCGATCTTCTGGGAGCCCTGGGTGCTGATGCAGACGTACTGGTCGTCGCGGACGGTCACGGGCTTCTTCTCGGCGGCGACCGTCGCGATGCGGTTCAGGAGGTCGGCCGCCTCGCGATCGGGGGTCGGGGCCTCGGATCCGGCGGTGCCGACGACGATCGCGGCGGTGACCGCGGTGGCCGTGGCGAGGGGTACGGCGATCAGGGCGAACCGGCGACGGGGGGCGGGCTTGCGCGCCCCGGGCGCCGTCGCGGTCTCACGGGAGTCCAGTACTTCCTGGGCGAGTTCTCGCATCAGATGCTCCTGCAGCAGGTCATGGCGGTCGTCCGGCAGGACCGGCTCACCCGGGCTTGGCAGCAGCCTGGCCAGTGCTTCGCGCTCGTCGGGGTTCATCGGTGCTTCTCCTGTGTCGACCGGGCCGCTTCGGTGCGGCCACCTGGTACCTGTCCGGTGCGCGAACGGAGTCTCGGTTTTTCTGGATTGGCTCGAATATCTCCTGATTCAGGGACACTTGGCGGCCCCAGACGGTCGGGCGGCCGTCGCCCGGAGGCGGGCCGGGCCAACTCCGCCTCCGCCAAGCGCCGCAGGCGCTGCCTGGCCCGGGAGAGCCGCGACCGTACGGTGCTGGCCGGTACGCCCAGGGCCTCGCCCGCCGCCGCATAACTCAGCCCCGACCAGACGCACAGGGCGAACACCTCGCGCTCGGATCTGCGGAGCCGGCCGAGCGCGGTGCGAGCGGCGGCGAGTCGTTCGGCGTTCTCCAGGCGGCCGACGAGTTCATCCGCGAAGTCGGGCACCGTGTCGTGGTCCGCCGGGCGATCCGGGAGCCGGGCGAGCGCGGCGCTGTGACGGCGAGCGGCGCGCCGGGTGTTGCGCAGGACGTTGGTGGCGACGCCGTAGAGCCAGGGCCGCAGCCCGTCACCCTGGCCGTCACCTTCGAAAGCCGCGGCGTCGGGTCTCACCTTCTCCCGCAGCCGCCACGCCTCCAGGAAGGTCAGGGACACCACGTCCTCGGCGGCGTCCCGGTCTCCGGTCAGCCGGGCGGCGTGGCTGTACACGGCCCGGGCATGCGCGCCGAACAGCTCGGTGAACGCCGCCGGGTCACCGGCTCGTATCCGGTCACGTAGGGAAAGTTCCACGCCCCAGCCCTGTCCGCTCGGCGCCCCTCGTCCCAGTGACGGCGCTCACACCCGCACACCTTGGAGTCGCGGGGCATTTCTCCTTTTAGTGGCAGAGTCGACGCGGACACGCCACGACCTTGCTGTCTCGGCAGGTCTCGTCGTGCACAGGTGTCGTGGCGGTTGCCGGGGCAACCCTCACCGCCGCGACGGACGAACTCGGACGATCCGATCCGGCACTCGCTACCGGCCTACGCCCCATGCTCATGGAGATGGCGTAATCAGCCGTTGGTCCCCAGGTAGCCGGACGCCCGGAAAGGGCAAAACCGCAGGCAGACGGATTTTGTCGGTAGGCCAGTGAGGCCGCCACATCGACCACTCAAACTTCCCTACGTTGTTCTGCGGGACCGGGCGAACCCCTCGTATGGTTCACCCACCCAGGGACGTCGGGTGTGGCTTTCAACCTTCTGCCACTCGTGGCTGGCATCGATTGGCCGCCCGACGTCCCACGACGACTCGGCTGCCAATGAGGAATTGCGAATGATCGCTCCGTAAGGAATCGACAGCGAGGTCGTCCGTCGGGAGTCACCAGCACCACACCGCACGGAGGCACCACATGGCCGCGATCTGGGCCGGCATCGACGCGGGCAAGACCCTGTGCCGCTCGAAAAGTCATCGCCGCTGGTGGGCAGGGTGCCGCCCGCCGATGGGATCATGTCCTCCGTGATCGTGTCCTTGTTGTAGAAGGTGACCCGGGCGCTGCTGACGCATCCATCGGTGCCCCTCCGTCGTGGGACGGCGAAGGACGCGGAACTGCTGGCGCTGCGGCACGAGAACGCGGTCCTGCGTCGCCAGTTTGCCGGTTCGGTCCGCTATGAGCCCGCCGACCGGTTCTGGTTCGCCGCCCTGTCCGGGCTGATACCCCGGCGCCACTGGCTCAAGATCTTCCCTGTCACCTCCGGCACCCTGCTTGCCTGGCACCGCAGGTTCATCGCCGCGAAATGGGACTACACCGCGCGCTGGGGCACCGGAGGCCCACCCACCCCGGCAGCGATCAAGAAGCTCGTGCTACGGCTGGCGAGGGAGAATCCGACGTGGGGGCACCGGCGGATCCAGGTGCCGCGGTGACCAGGCCGGATGATTTATCGGCGCCCGCAGAGCCGGCCGTGGAGTTGGGAGAGGACTGTTGTCGGCCGTTCCCGGAACGCCGGGTGTCCATTGCCGCGCCTGGCCGACCGGGGGAGTCAAGTCCGCTTCCGATTTCCGCTGTTCGTGGCCGAGTCGTGCGGGTCGCGCTGAAATTCCTGCTGAGGCCGGTGTGCGAGGCGGATTCTCGTCCGTGCTCGTTCGGGTTCCCGACGGGTGAAGATGGGCTTGGCGCCGTGCGCCCAGACCTGGCGGCGGTAGCAGTCGCCGCCCTGGCCATGGTCGGCGTAGCTCCCTCGGCCGCTGCCGGGTCCGGCCCCGTTTGCCGCCCATCGGTGGGATGACGGTCAGCAGCGGCATCAGCTGGATGGGCGCGTTCCAGCTGTTCGTGGGACCAGGCGTTAGCCAGCCTGCAGCATGGTAAATGCCGGGGAAGGCTCTAGTCCGGGCTCCATCGTTTTTCACTCGAACGGAGTAGAAAGCCGAACTCGTGGCGTCGCATGCGGGGACGGATCCTGATCGGCTCACCCCACTCGCACGGAGAGCGCCGTCGCATCGGCGTGCGGACCGCCGATCGCGCGGGTGCCGCGGAATGCCGAAGGACCGTGCGGGACGGGGCGGGCGAGGCCGAGTGTCGCCGTCCGGGACGAAGTCGTACGCGCCATCCAAGGCCGGTGTCATGTCGGCCATCGTCTCGACGCCCTGGTGTGGGGAGGTCGCGAGAACGTGTGTGGCTGGGGGCAACCGGAGTTACGTAAATGGCCCACGGGAAGTCAATGTAAGTGGCCCACATGTTTGGGCCGCTTCCCTCCTAGGGTTCAGGGCGTGACCACAACGGTGCCTGTCAGCCGTCCTTCGTCCGCCGCTGTGTGCGGTGGCGGACAGGGGCGGACGGCGCTGGGATTGGTCATGGCGGGCGGGTGGCCTTCTGCGGGGCCGATGCCATCGCCCACCAGGCGCGATGCCCGCTCCCTGAGCGTCCCCCTACTCAGAGGTGCCCCTTATGCAAGCCATCACCGTCCAGGACCGCGAGGCCGGTGTCAGCGGCCTGACCCTCTCCGAGCTGCCCCACCCGCGCGCCGCCGAGAACGACGTGATCGTGGAGGTCCACGCCGCCGGATTCACCCCGGGCGAGCTGGATTGGCCCGGCACCTGGACCGACCGGGCCGGTCGTGACCGGACCCCGAGCGTGCCCGGCCACGAGCTGTCCGGCGTGGTCACCGAGCTCGGCTACGGCACCACCGGCCTGACGGTCGGGCAGCGCGTGTTCGGTCTGGCCGACTGGGCCCGCAACGGCTCCCTGGCCCAGTACACGGCGGTCGAGGCCCGCAACCTCGCCCCGCTCCCGGCCGATGTCGACCACCTCACGGCCGCCGCACTGCCGATCTCCGGGCTCACGGCCTGGCAGGCCCTGTTCGACCACGCCCACCTCATCACCGGCCAGAGCGTGCTCATCCACGGCGCTGCGGGCGGCGTCGGCTCCATCGCCGTGCAGCTGGCCCGCGAGGTCGGCGCCCGGGTGATCGGCACCGGCCGGGCCGGCGACCGCGACACCGCCCTCGGCCTGGGCGCGGACGCCTTCGTCGACCTCTAGGCCGAGGGATTGGCGGACATCGGCGAGGTCGACGTGGTGTTCGACGTGATCGGCGGCGAAATCCTCGAACGCTCCACCGCACTGGTCCGCCCCGGCGGCACCCTGGTCACCATCGCCGAGCCGGTCACCGTCCACCCCCGCGACGGGCGAGCCGTCTTCTTCGTCGTCGAACCCGACCGGGCCCGCCTGGCCGACCTCGCCCAGCGGCTGCGGGACGGCCGCCTCAAGCCGATCGTCGGCGCCGTCCGGCCGCTCGCCGGGGCTGCCTCCGCGTTCACGCCGGACAAGCGCACCCCCGGTAAGACGATCATCCGCGTCACCGAAGACTGAGAGGTCGTTCTCTCCCGTCGTTTCATCCTGGAATCTGCGGTTGGTGGGTCTTTACGGGGTCGTCCCAGGAGGTGATGTTCTCGCCGGTGAGGCGGCGGGCCATGAGGTCGGCCATAGCCAGGTGGATCATGGCTTCGGAGCGGGCGGGAAGGGTTTCGTAGTCGCGGGCCAGGCGGCGGTGGAGCATCAGCCAGCCGTAGGTCGGCTCGACCGCCCTCGTCCGGCGCCGCGCGGCAGGGGCCCTTATCCGATGGAGTCCCACGGCCAGGGGGCGCTGCGGGGAAGTAGTCGGCGTGGCCGGGGAGCTGCTGGGGCGCGTTGTCCAAGGCCAGCGCCTTGCGGCAGCGCCCCCGGTGCCCGGCCCGGTGCGACCAGAGCCGCGACCCGCCTTGTGGAACGGCTGACGATCTCGGTGCTGGTGCCCCAGGTGATGAAGGCCTGTCCGCTGGAGCGATCACCGACGTGCAGTCACCGGGCAACGCCACGGGTGCGCGCTACGACAGCGCTGCCAACCGGTTCACCATCTGGGGCAACACCTACGACAATGACCGCGCTGCGACCCTGTACGTGACGAACGTGGCCACCGGCAGCTCGTTCACCCACAACCACGGCTGGATCGGCCAAACCAGCCAGTCCACGAGCCGGGCCATCCCCTCGACCTGGAAGTCCGGACAGGAGATCCGGTTCTTCATCTGCGACCACTCGATCTACGACGGCAGTGAGCGGCGCTGCTCTGGTACTGCCGTGGCCTGGGTGTAGACAGGCCACCCTCTGCGTGCAAGGCCATCCGAGCGCCAAGGGGCGGGCAGACCGCGACTGATGTGCCGCACAGGGCCTCCGTGCGTTCGCAGGCCCTGTGCGGTGATCGCCGCGTACCTGGGCGCGATCGCCGCGCTGTGCCGGGATACCCCGGCACAGCGCGGCCCTATGCCGGGTCGGCCCGACGCCGGGAGCTTGAATGTCGGGATAGCCCGACACATCGCTTCCGTTGACCGGCTGCAGTGCCGGCACCGCCCGCTGGTGCGCCGCATCTCGGCCGTCGGTTCGGAACTCGCAGCCGACAGCGCAATGAATCCTCCGCGGTGATCAGTCACGGCCGTTCCGTGCCGGACATCGCAGCGAGCACGGTGAACACGATGCCGGAGGGGTCGTGGGAGCCCGCCAGCTCGCCGGTGCGGAACTCCAGGCCGACGTCGCTGGCCTTCAGCTCCTCCCGGCGAGTTTCACGGCGGCCTCCAGCTCGGGGCGCTTGGTGGCGCGGGCCCCGGATGATCCCGGGGCGGCGGCTTGTCGTAGGGGCGGTCCGGGAGCCGGTGTTGGTACCGGGTGAAGGGCGCCCAGCTCTTGATGGCGAACCCGTTGCCGGCGTCCTGGACTTCGAGGGCACTGTGGCCGGTGAGGTGGGCCGGCAGGATGAGGGCGCCACACAGCACGACTCCGCGAAAGCCACGTTGAAGGGGCCGTTGGTTCACCACCAAGGGGGTGTGGGCGTACCGTCCGGATCCAATCCGTACGGCCACCGTCCTTCGGACGGGAAGAAACAGTCACCGGTGTCGGCGGCTTGGCGGTAGAGGGCTTCGGCGCCCTCGTGGTCTCCGGCTTCCTCCCGTATCCGTGCCAGCCTGGCCAAGGCGCGGGTGTCGCCGGCATCGGCGGCTTGGCGGTAGAGAGCTTCGGCTCCCTCACGATTCCCGGCCGTCACCAGCATCTCGGCCAGGTGCGTCAGCGGGAGTGTGTTCCCCGTGCTGGCGGCTTGGCGGTAGAGGGTTTTGGCGCCTTCGTGGTCGCCGGCCTCCACCCGCATCCATGCCAGGTCGGAGAAGGCGACGAGGTTGCCGGCATCGGCGGCCTGGCGGAAGAGGGTCTCGGCGCTCTCGCGGTCCCCGGCCTCCTCCCGCATCCTTGCCAGATGGCCCAGGGCGTCGGTACTGCCGGCATCGGCGGCTTGGCGGAAGAGGGTCTCGGCGCTCTCGCGGTCCCCGGCCTCCTCCCGCATCATCGCCAGAATGGACAGAGCGACGGGATCGCTGGTGTCGGCGGCTTGGCGGTAGAGGGTTTCGGCGGTCTCCTGGTCTCCAGCCTTGTCCCGCATCATCGCCAGAATGGCCAGGGTGATGGGGTTGCCGGCGTCTGCGGCCTGGCGAGCGAAGGCTTCGGCGGCCTCGTGGTCTCCAGCCTCTTCACGCATCATCGCCAGGTGGGTTCGGGCGAGGGTGTCGCCGGCATCGGCGGCCTGGCGGTAGAGGGTTTCGGCGCCGTCAAGGTCTCCGGCTTTTTCCCGTGCCCGTGCCAGGTAAGCCTGGGCGTCGGTACTTCCGGCTTCAGCGGCTCGGCGGTAGAGGGCTTCGGCGCCCTCACGGTCTCCTGCTTCCCTCCGCATCACTGCCAGGGTGACCAGTGCATCGGCGTTGCCGCGGTCTGCGGCTCGGAGGCGGAGGTGATAGGCCCATTGCAGACGGCATCTGTCCTGGGCGGAGTCGGCGAGATTGTTGATGTCGCCGGGGTGGGTGAGGTGGGTGTGGGCGG